>CAZMTC010000052.1:0-18251 GCA_964569105.1 uncultured Alphaproteobacteria bacterium
CCCGCCCGACGAGATCAGGAAATCGTGACGCCGACCGGGAGAGGGTGCGACGCGGCCGGCGTCAAAGCTCGCTCCGTCGGTTAGGGCGCCGTTTCGAACTGTCGTGAAAGTCGCGCAGCGGGAGCGTCGGGCGGGGTGTCGGCGAGCAGCACGATCCAGAGGGTCTTGGTTAGCGAAACGCCCTCGATCCGCGGTGCGGCGAGCGTCCCGGTCGCGATCTCGTCGCGCACCGCCGAGGCGAGCACCAGCGACACCCCGAGGCCCGCACGGACGCCATGCTTTACCGCCTCGGTGCTATTGAATCCGCCGCGCAGGCGCAAGCGGTCAGCGATCTCGCCGAGCGCCGCGCGCAGCACACGACCCGTGCCCGACCCTGGTTCGCCGCCGAGTATGGTCTCGGCAGCCAGCTCGTCGAGGCCGACCCGCCCGCGCAGTGCCCAGGGGTGATCGGGCGCCGTGATCAGCAGGAGCGGCTCCTCGCGCCAGGGGCGCGCGTCGAAGCCGGTCTCGGGCTCCCACCACTCCATGACCGCGCACACAGCGAGGCCCGAGAGCAGACGCGAGCGCACCTTAGGGTTGGGACCGACCCAGAGATCGACCTTGATCCCCGTCTCCCGCTCGAACGCCGCGAGGGCGTGGGTCAGCATGTAGATTCCCGTGTTGCTCGAGGCGGAGACTGAAAGGCCGTTGCTCGCCACCGCCTCGCGCGCCCGCGCGCTCGTCTCCAGCATCGCGCGCGCGAAGGGCAGCAAGGCCGAGCCCTCCGGCAGCAGGCGCATCCCTTGTGGTTGGCGCAACAGCAGCCTCGCACCGAGCTCGCGCTCGATGTGCGCCAGATGGTCCGATACCGCCGCCGGCGAGATGCCGAGACGACGCGCCGCTGGACGGATACCGCCGGCATCCGCCACGGCGACGAAGCTCTGTAGTGGGCCGAGGCTCAGCATGGACGGACGGTGCCTGACACCCGACCATCGGGCGGGCGGCCCGCAAGCGTCTCGAGGATGTTGGTGGCGGCGGCGCGCTCGATGGCACGGCGGGCATCGAGCACAGCCGAGCCGATGTGCGGAGTGAGTACCGTGCGCGCTCCGGGGGCGGTCAGCCGACCCGGGATCGCGCGGGGCCGGTCGGGCACGCTGGCATCCTCGCAGGCGAACACGTCCGCGGCATAGCCCGCGAGATGGCCGTCTTCGAGCGCGTCCGCGACCGCCTCTTCGTCGACAAGCGAGCCGCGGGCGGGGTTCACGAGCAGCGCGCCCGGCTTCATCGCAGCGATCGCCGCCGCATCGATCATCTGCTGTGTCTCGGGCGTCAGCGGGGCCACCAGCACTATCCAGTCGGCCGCGCCGAGAAGCCGCACCAGCCCTGCCCGGCCGTCGCCTTCGCCCGGATCGTACGTCAGTACCTTCGCGTCGAAACCCGCGAGGCGGGCCTCGATCGCGCGCCCGACCGCGCCATGCCCGACGAGGCCGACTGTAGTGCCGGCGATCCCCGTGCCGTAGAAGCGCGGGCGCCAGCCCTCGAAGCCTTCCTCCCGGATCGCCCGGTCGGCAGCGACGATGTGGCGCCCGAGCGCGAGCATCAGTCCGATCGTCAGCTCCGCCGTCGGTACGGTCAGCAGATCCGGCACGATATAGACCCTAACCCCGGCGCGCTCTGCGGCCGCAAGGTCGATGTTGTCATGCCCCTTCAGCGCCGCGCCGATCACCCGCAGCCGTGGGCAGGCGGCAAGAAAGGCGGCGTCGATCCGGTCGGTCATGAAGGCCAAAAGCCCCTCGGCCCCGGCCATCGCGTCGCGGAGCGCCGCGCCGCAGAGTGGCGCGTCCCCCTCCGGCGCGACGAACTCCGCCCGGTCGGCGAATAGTGACCGGGTCTCGGCGAACACACGGTTGCTGGCGACCACCCGTGGCAAGCCCGCGCTCATTTCAGCGCCTTGCGCAGCTGTGCCCCGATCCCGTCGACCATGACCACGCAGACAAGAATGGTGATCAGAATCGCCGAGACCTGATCATAGGCCAGCAGCCGTAAGGCCGCCATCAGCTCGAAGCCGATGCCTCCCGCGCCAACGATGCCGAGAACGGTTGCGTTCCTGAAGTGATATTCCCAGCGATAGACCGTGATGTCGGCGAGCTGTGGCAGCACCTGCGGCAACACTGCGTGGAGGATCACCCCCATTGGCCCGCAGCCCGCGGCGCGAGCGGCCTCGATGGGCTTCGGGTCCACGTGCTCGATCGCCTCGGCGTAGAACTTGCCGACCATACCGACCGAATGAAGCCCGAGGGCCAGAACGCCCGGCAGCGCGCCGAAACCGACCGCCGCAACGAACAGCACGCCCATGATGATCTCGGGCACCGCCCGAAATGCCGAAAGCACTTGTCGGGCGAGCTGATAGGTCACCCAGTTCGGCGTGGTGTTTGGCGCGGCGAGCAGCGCGAGCGGCAGGGAGAAAACCACCGCAAAGGCCGTCCCGGCGATCGACATGGCCAACGTGTCGAGCAGTGGGCGAACCCAGCGCTCCCAGCGTGCGAAGTCCGGCGGCACCATCTCGTTCGCGAGCTGCGCTATCGCCGGCAGGCCCTCGGCGAGGCGCTGCACATCGAAGAAGCCGGTCAGCCAGAGCGAGGCGAGACAGACGGCGACGATGGCTCCCCCGAGCAGAGCGCCGCGCCCACGGGCGCGGCGCTCCGCCGCGAGGATGCCGTCATAGGAGACATCTCCGGCCATGCGGCTCACCCTCCGAGATCGAGATCCAGGATTGTCGCCATCTCGCGCAGCACGTCATAGGCGGTGTCGTCGGTGGGCGCGAGCTTCTCGACGCGGAAGAGTTCGATGATTTCCGGATCGTCGAGTTCGAGGAAGGCCGCTTTGATCGCCTTCTTCAATTCCGGAGCGAGATAGCCCTGTAAGGTCAAGGGATAGTTCGGGATCGGGTCTGAATAGCCGATGACGCGCAGCTTGTCCGTGTCGATCTTGCCCCGCTCCACGAGGACGTTGAAGATCTGCTCGGAGAGCGCGCCCGCGGGCACCTGCCCGGCCGCGACCGCACGCGCCACGGCGTCGTGCTTGCCGAGATGGACCACCTTGTAGTCCGCTTCGCCGATCAGACCCTTCTTCACGAGTGTCGCCCGTGGTGCCAGGTGGCTCGAGGTCGATGCCTGATCACCGAAGGCGAAGGGCTTGCCGCGGATGTCCTCGAAGGTTTTGACGGGCCCCTCGGCATGGGCGATCAGGATTGAGCGATAGGTCGGTTCGCCGTTTTCGACGCCGACGGCGAACGGCTCGATCTGCGGCGCGCGGGATTTCGCGAGGATGTATGAGAAACCGCCGAAATAGCCGACCTCGATCCGCCCGAAGCGCATCGCCTCGATCATCGAGGAATAGTCGGTCGTCACCACGATCTCGACATCCTTGCCGAGCCGCTCGGCGAGGTAGTCCTTCAGCGGCTGTGCGTTCTGGATCAGCGTCGCGGCGTTCTCGTCGGGGAGCAGCGCGACACGCAGGACGTCGGGGTCGGCATCATTCGCGGTGGCCGGCAGCGCAAGGCCTAGTGCCACGAGGCCGGCGAAGGCTAGGGCTAGGCGGCGGGTGATAGTCATCTGGGGTCTCCCTGGGTTGTGATGGCGGGTTATTCGGCCGCGGCGAGATCGACGTGGCTGTCGGTCCCGTAGATGCGGTCGAGCACGTCCGGGCTCAGATCCTCGGGGCTGCCCCGGAACACCACGCGCCCGCCAGAAAGGCCGACGATCTCGTCGGCGAAGGCTCGGGCAAATTCGACCTGATGGAGGCTGACGAGAGCGGTGATACCGTCCTCGGCGCAGATGCGCTTGAGGTCCGAAAGGACACGCTCGGAGGTTGCGGGATCGAGGCTCGCTACGGGTTCGTCCGCGAGGATCAGGCGCGGCTCCTGTGCCAACGCGCGGGCGATGCCGACGCGCTGCTGCTGTCCGCCCGAGAGCCGGTCGGCACGCTCGAGCGCGCGCTCGAGCAGCCCGACCCGCTCGAGCGCCGCAAGCGCGATGCGCCGGTCGGCGGCCGGCAGGGGTGCCAGCGTGCGAAGGGTATGATGGCGCGAGAGCCGGCCGGTCAGCACATTGCCAAGCGCGGTCATCCTGCCGATGAGGTGATGATGCTGGAATACCATGCCGGTCTGACGGCAATGTTCGCGCAGCCGCCGGCGGGAGGCGAAGATCGAACCTTCCGGCCCGCAGAACACCGAGCCCCCGGTGGGTCGGACAAGGCCGTTCAAACAGCGCAGCAGGCTCGACTTGCCGGCACCGGACGGCCCGAGAAGCACCAGGAACCGACCTGCCTCCACGCCGAGTTCCGTCGGATATAGGGCGGTGACGCCGTTCGGATAGGTCACCGTCATCTGGTCGATCCGAATCATCTCGCACTTTCCAAAGTGTTCGCGTTTGCTGAACGCTTGTTAGAGCCTGACGAATGTTAGGACTGTGAGATGTCGGTAGCGCGACACTCTGGTGACAATCGAATGAAGCATGCACTGCGCTGTCAGCCGGTCGGCTGCGAGCCATCGGTCTGACCCGGATCTTTAGCCGCATGCCGACCACCGCGACCGTGTTGGATCGCGGCCGGGGTCAGAAGCCGTCATGTCCGCTTTCATCTGCGCTTGCTCGAGCAGGAGGTCGCAGAGCCTCGCCGTCGCAGTCGGTCCGAAGTCAGACTGCCGTATCCATGGAAATCCTCCACGGTTTTCCATCACGCATCATCATGCGCCGCGCCTGAGACTTCCCAATGCGGGTCAGCGTCGGCCAGCGCGGTTGTCGCCGATCAGTCTCGAGACGGTGTCCGGTCGTTGCGAAGGTTTCGTTCGGGGGGATGCGCGGGTCCGGTTTCCGGAACCCGTGCCCGGAATGGTCGGGCTCCGGGCCGATCGCCGGTTCGTGAGCGGCGGAAACGGGTTACGCCCGATGTAGAGGATCGGGCCCGTGTGCCCTGCCTCAGTGAGGCAGATGCTTCTTCTTGTAGTCCTTGAGGCGGCGTTCGGCGGCGGAGAAGGCCTCGCGGATGGCGATGCCCAGATCGGGCGTGTGGAAGGCGTCGTGCGGATGGTGCGGGCCGTGGCTGACCGCGAGCTTCTGGCCGGGCACCGAGAGCTCGATCCGGACGGTGGGCACCATGTCGCGCTTGGTGTGCGCCGGCGGCGCCTCGACCCACACGCGGCAGGCGGTCAGCCGGTCGTAGATGGTCTCCAGCCGGCCGACCCGCTCGCGGATCTCGGCCTCGGCCCATTCCGGCGTTTCCATATTGCGGAAGGTCAGTTCCAACGGCACTTGCATCGGGGACTCCACCGTCTCGGTTGGTTGCGGACGGGCCGCGCGCGATCGACGACCGCTCCCTCCAATCTAGGAAATTGTCGAACCGACCGGAAGGGGCGGACACTCGCCCTTGGGCGGGCGGCCCTGTTGAGCGCGCGAGGACAGGCCCGAGGCGCGCGATGCCGGCTGCGCCCGGGCCACCGATTAGGGCGGCGAGCGGGGAACACCTTCGCTCGGGGCAGGACAACGAGTTTCACACGGTCTCCAACCGGGGAATGACATCCGCGAATGCGGGCAGCGCCCGGTCGCGCTCGGAGATCGCGGCCGGGGCCGCCGGCCAGGCGATCGCAAGATCGGGGTCGTCCCAGCGCACGCCGCGGGCGGCCTCGGGCATGTGGACGCCGGCGATCTGGTAGAACACGACGGTGTCGTCCTCGAGCGTGAGGAATCCGTGGGCGCAGCCGGGCGGGACGTAGAGCGCGCAGTGCGCCTGCGCGTCGAGTTCGGCCGCGTCCCAGCGCCCGCAGGCGGGCGAGTCCGGCCGCAGATCGACCACGACGTCGAAGATCCGCCCCTGGGTGCAGCGCACCAGCTTGGCTTCGGCGTGCGGCGCGGCCTGCACGTGCAGGCCGCGCAGGGTGTGGCGGCGTTGGTTGTACGAGACGCTGCACTGGTCGAGGTCGGCGGCGAGGCCGTGCGCGGCGAAGGTCTCGCGGCACCAGGTGCGGGCGAAGAAGCCGCGGTCGTCGACGGCCGGCTCGGGCTCGACCACGAAAGCGCCCGGCACCCTGGTCTGGCGGAAGTTCATCTGACGATTTGGAGCGACGGGATCGGGATGACGAACGCGCCTCCCCAATCGCGGATATAGCCCATCTGCTGCATCACCTCGTCGCGCAGGTTCCACGGCAGGATCAGCAGGTAGTCGGGCTGCGTCTCGAGCACATGGTCGGGCGCGTGGACCGGAATGCGCGAGCCGGGCAACAGGGTGCCCTGCTTGGCCGGGCTGCGGTCGACCGTGAACGGAATGTCGTCGGTCGTGACGCCGCAGAAGTTGAGCAGCGTATTCCCCTTGGCCGGGGCGCCGTAGCCCGCCACCGTCTTGCCCTCGGCCTTGGCGCGGTCGAGGAAGGCGCGCAGATCGTCGCGCGCGCGGCGCGCGCGGGAGGCGAAGCCGCGATAGGTCTCGATCCGCTCGAGATGCGCGGCGCGCTCGTCCGCGCGCACCTTGGCCGGCCGGTCGCCGACAAGGCGGGGCTGGTTGGCGCGACCGGCATAGACGCGCAACGACCCGCCATGGGTCGGCAGTTCGTCGACGTCGAACACCGACAGGCCGTGCCGCCACAAGATGCGCTCGAGGGTCATGAACGAGAAGTACGAGAAATGCTCGTGATAGATCGTGTCGAACTGATTGCCCTCGATCAGCCGCAGGAGATGCGGGAACTCGACCGAGACCACGCCGTCGGGCTTGATCGCGGGCGCCAGGCCGGCGACGAAGTCGTTGATGTCGGGGACGTGGGCGAGGACGTTGTTGGCGATCAACAGGTCCGCCTGGCGGCCCTCGTCGACCAGTTCCGCTCCCATCGTCTTGCCGAAGAAACGGCGGATCGTGTCGATGCCCTTGTCCTGCGCGACGCGCGACACGTTGGCCGCGGGCTCGATCCCGGTCACCGGGATGCCGCGCTCCTTGAAGTATTGCAGCAGGTAGCCGTCGTTGCTGGCGACCTCGATCACGTGGCTGTCGGGCCCCAGCTTGAAGCGCTGGATCGCAACGTCGGCGTAGGCCTTGGCGTGGGCGAGCCAGGTGTCCGAGTAGGACGAGAAGTAGGCGTATTCGCCGAACAGCTCCTCGGGGGTGTGGTAGGGCAGGATCTGGACGAGCATGCACGAGCCGCAGACATAGGCATGCAGCGGCGCCGGCATGTCCTTGCGCGCGGCGGCATCCGGCGAGACGTACGCGTTGGCGGAAGGCATGGTGCCCAGATCGATGACGCTCTCCGTCAGCGGCGCGCCGCAGAACCGGCACGGCCCGGCCGACGTGATCTGGTGGGCGGCTTCTCCAGGCATGACGGTCATGGCCTCCTAGTGTTGCCCTTTCAGGCGGCTTCGATGTCTGGTTCGGCGGAAACCGGGCCGACGGCCGCGTCGAGCTGCGCGTCGGTCACGCCGCATACTTCACCAGAAGAATAGAAAGCGCGATACCATTCAATGGTATGGGCAAGCGTTTGTTCCGCTGTCCAAATTGGCCGCCACCCGAGCTCGGCACGGGCCTTGGCGCTCGAAATCGAGAGTTGCCGCGCCTCGTAGGGACCGGCGTGCCGCTCCGATCGCCATGCCGCGCCGGCGCCCCATGCCCCGGCGAGGCAGTCGGCGATCTGGGCCACGGAGAGGCCGTCGCCCTCGTCGGGACCGAAGTTCCAGGCACCGGCCAGGGCCGGGCCCTCGGCGGCCAGCCGTTGGGCCAAGGCGAGGGTGCCGCGCACGGGCTCGCAAACATGTTGCCACGGGCGCACCGCATCGGGATTGCGGATATGGAGGGTCCGGCCGGCGGAGAAGGCTCGAACCGCGTCAGGCACCAGGCGGTCCGCGGCCCAGTCGCCGCCGCCGACGACGTTGCCCGCGCGCACCGTGGCGATGCCGAGATCGGGGAAATAGCCGTGACGGTAGGCGTCGATGGCGTGTTCGGCGCAGGCCTTCGAAGCGCCGTAGGGTTCGCGACCGCCCAGCGCGTCGACCTCGCGGTAGCCCCAGACCCATTCGCGGTTGGCGTAGACCTTGTCGGTCGTGAACAGCACCGCGGCCTGCAGGCTCGCGCAGCGGCGCATGGCCTGAAGCAGATTGACCGTGCCCATCAGGTTGGTGGCGAAGGTGCCGACCGGGTCGGCGTGGGCCGCGCGCACGATGGGCTGCGCCGCGAGATGGATGACGATCTGGGGGTCGGCGTCGTCGATGGCGGCATCGAGCACGACGGGGTCGCGAATGTCTCCGATCACCGAGACTATGTCGCGGTCGAGCGCGAGGGCGTCAAACAGATTGGGCTCGGTGGCGGGCTCGAGCGCGAAGCCGGTGACTCGTGCGCCCATGCGGGCGAGTGCGCGCGCCGTCCAGCCGCCGATGAAGCCGGTATGGCCGGTGAGGAAGACGCGGCGGCCGTTCCAGAAGCCGGTATCTACGCCGAAAGCCTGCATTCGCGCCACAGGTGCCAGGGTGCGTCACCGCGCGCCCACATTTCGTTGAGCAGCTTCATTTCGCGGAAGGTGTCCATCGATTGCCAGAAACCGCCATGCCGGTAGACGGCGAGACTGTTCTGGCGCGCCAGCGTCTCGAGCACCGCATCCTCGAGCGTGACGTTCTCATGGGCCTTGAGATGCGCGAAGGCGCTTTTCTCGAATACGAAGAAGCCGCCGTTGATCCAGCCCTCGTTGACCTGCGGCTTCTCGACGAAGGACGCCACGAGGCCGCCCTCGATCGACAATTCGCCGTAGCGCGACGAGGGGTGCACCGCGGTGACGGTCGCCGGCTTGCCGGACTGCCGGTGGTGCATGAGCAGCCGGTCGAGGTCCACCGTCGAGACACCGTCGCCATAGGTGGCGAAAAAACGGTCGCCGCGGACATAACGCATGGCGCGCTGGATGCGCGAACCGGTCAGCGCGTCTTCGCCGGTCTCGGCGAGCACGACGCGCCAGTCCTCGTCGTAGCCGTTGGACAGGGTCTCGACCGCGCCGGAGCGGAAATCGACCGCGAAATCCGAATTGTGCGTCTGATAGTTGAGGAAATACTCGCGGATCACGTCGCCACGGTAGCCCAGGCACAGGACGAAGTTGCGCACTCCGAAATGATGGTAGTGCTTCATGATGTGCCACAGGATCGGCCGCCCGCCGATCTCGACCATGGGCTTGGGCTTGAACTCGGTCTCCTCGCGCAGGCGGGTGCCGAGCCCGCCGCACAGGATGATGCAGTCCATGTCCTTCATCGCCGAGGCTGTCATGGTCCTACTCCTCGGGCCCGATCCTGGCCCATCGTGGTTAACAAGCCGCTAATCCGTTCTTCGCCGCCATTTCCCGCCTAGGCAGTGCCGTCACTCGCCGCCGTTGAGCACGTGGCGGATCGGGTAGGCGGTGTTGTTGAGCACGTGCTGGCGGGCGCAGTGCCGCTCGACGTCGATCACGACCGGGGCGCGCAGGTTGACCGAGAGCGCGACCGTGCCGTCGTCATCCTTTCGGGCGGTGGCGATCAGCATGACGATGGCATTCTCATGCGTGACGCCCGCGGCCGTCAGCGCCTCTTCCAGGTCCTCCGTCGCGATCAGGTCGGGCACGATCTCGAGCGGCAGCACCAGGAAAGACAAGGCTTCGTCCTCCAGCGACTGGAGGAGCATGAAGTGGCCGTAGCGCTCGGCCGGCAGGTTGGCGATGCCGAAGTCGCGCTTGTCGGCGAAGCCGAGCAGGCCGTGCGGCATATGAAAACTGTTGGCACGGTTGAATTCCAACGGACCGAAGCGGGTCTCGATGGTGACGGTGTCGTCGAGCGGCGCCAGGTCGGCGGGGCTGTGTATCACGGCGGTCTGAGTGGTCATGGGGCGGTTCTCCTAGTCGAAGGTCGGGGCGGCTCGTCCTGGCCGGTCAGAGGAAGTCCAAGAGGCTGACGCTGCTGATCTGCGCCAGCGCCGCGAAGGACGCCTCCAAGGTGCTCTGATCCTGAGACACCAGCGTGACGGCCTTGGTGAGATCGACGTCCTCGATCGCGCCGATCGCCTCCTCGGTGTAGAGCAACGCGTCGTCGTGGGCCTTGATCGCACTGTCGATCGCGCGCTGCGCGCTGCCGATCCGGGTGGTCACCGCAGGAATGTCGTTGACCGCCTGCTCGACGACCGAAAGCGCCTCCTCGAGCCGTGCCGTGTCGGACGGCGAGCCGGTGGCGACGAGGTGCAGGCTGCGAATCAGCTTTTCGATCGCCGGGTCGTCGGCGGTTACGCCGTAGTCGATCGAATGCGAGACGTCGGCCTGGACGGACAGCGTGGTGCTGTCGCCCTGGTAATAGTCGGTGTCCGCCGTGGAGGGGACGGTCGGGACGGTGAAGTCGGGATCGGTCAAGTCGACAGGCGCGGTGTCTGTGCGCGCGCCGGCGAACAGGTAGCGGCCGTTGCGCTCGACGTTCAGCAGCGAGGCGACCTGGTCGAGGAGCACCTGGGCCTCGGCGTCGATGTTCGTCTGGCCACCGTTGTTGATCGAGATCGCCTGCGAAAGCTGCGTCTGGAACTTCGAGGCGATGTCCATGAGCTGGGAGACGTTGGCCTCCATCACGTCGAGCCGCCCGCTGACCAGCTCGACGTTCTTGAGGTACTGGCTGGTACGCGCGTGCTGGGTCTCGAGCGACAGCAGGCGATTCGTGTCGGCCGCGATGTCCTTGAACAGCTGGCCGTTCTTGCCCGTGGTGATCTGCAGATTCGTCTTCGCCATCCGTTGTTGGATGGATGCGATCGACGCGGTGGTGAACTGCTGGAAGGCGAAGTCGGCGACGCGGGTCATGACACGGCTCCTAGCGGCCCAGGTTGGTCAGCAGGTCGAGCATCTCGGACGTCGCCGAGACGACCCGCGACGACGCCGCGAAGGCGTTCTGCAGGACCAAGAGGTTGGCCATCTCCTCGTCGACGTTGACGCCGCTCGCCGAGTCCGCCCGGAACTGGAGGTCGGCGAGCAGGCCCTCGCGGAACTGCAAGGTCTGCGAGGCGTCGTTCGCCAGCACCGAGTTGCGCGACACCACCTTGGAGGCGTAGCCGGCCAGGGTGTCGGTGGTCGCCGGCTGGCCGCCGGAGGCGGAGAAGGAGACCTGGCCGTTGAAGACCGAAGCCAGGCGCTGGACCACCGAGTTGCCGCCCGCGGTGACGGCGGTGTCGCCCACCGCAAGCGCGCCGGTCGCCAGTTCGCCGCGCGACAGCAGGTCCGGGTTGGCGCGGATGTCCGGACGCACCGCGATGTTGGAGGAAAGCGATATCGACGCGTCGCCCGCGAAGAAGTCGTTGAGCCCGAAGTGGTGCGAAAAGCCGCGGCCGCCGATGTCGCTGTCGAGCTCGTTGATGGCGATGCGGTTCGAGCCCGTGCCGTCGATCGCCAGCGTACCGCCGGAGATGTCGGCGTCGGCGTCGGGGCCGAGCGCGGCGTCGATCGCGGCCTCGACGTCGGCCACGGTGGCGACGGTGGTGAGATCGAGGTCGACGGTGTTGATCACGTCGCCGGCGGGGTTGGTCACGGTGATACGCACGTTGCCGGTCCCGGCCACGGCATCGGCGCCGGCGACCGCGCGCGTACCGGTGAGCGTCCCGGGGGGCGGGAAGGCGACGCCGTCGTTGTGGATCGCGTTGACCTGGTCGCGGAGCTGTACCGACAGCGTCTCGATCTCGTTGGCGAGGTTGAGCAGCTCGGTGTCGCGCATCTCGATCAGCGCGCCGAGTTTGCCCGATCCGATCTGGGCGGTGATGTCCGTGCCGTTCACGGTGATGCCGTCGAATCCGCCCGGATAGGTGGTCGAAAGGTCGGCGTTCGACGCCGGCGTGTGGCTCAGCGTGTAGGCCTGTGCGCCCGCGACAAGCTGACGGCCGGACTTGGTCATCACCGTGAGCTCGCCGCTATCCCGCTCGAAGGTGCTGATTTCGAGGAAGCCGGCCACTTTCTCCACCGCCTGATCGCGCAGATCCTCGAGGTCGGGGGTGGGCTCGCCCAGAGCCCGCATGCGAGCGATCTGGGAGTTGAAGTCGGCGATCTTCTCGAGCTCGGCGTTGAGCGAGTCGATCGAGATGGCGATTTCCTGGTCCGCCTCGGCGCGCATTGTCTGGATGTTGCGCGCCGCGCCGGTGATCTGGTTGGTCAGGGCGACGGCGGCCTGCACCACCTCGAGCCGGGCGCTGGCATCCTCGGGGAACGCGGCGAGTGCCTCGAGCTTCGCGGCGAATTTGTTGATGCCGTCCGACAGCGCGCTGTCCGAGGACAGCGAGCCGAACATCTGCTGCATCCGCTCGAAGAAGCGGTCGCGAACCTTGAAACGGCCGACCTCGGACATCTCGGCGCGGATCGAGCGCAGCATGTTCTGATCGACCTCGCGCTCGATCCCCGAGAGCGACACGCCCTGGCTCTGGCCGAGCACCATGTTGGAGATCGGCGCGGCGATCTTGCGCGTGTAGCCCTCGGTGTTCGCGTTGGCCACGTTGTTGGACGTGACCCGGAGCGCCGACTGCGTGGTCTGCAGGGCGGAGAGCGCGTTCTGGAGGGACAGGTTCAGCGACATGGCCGGGCTCGCTGCGGGCTCGTCAGAGCTGCTCGTTGAGGGTCAGCGACACGCGCTCGGGCGCGGTGTAGCCGTCGCGGGTCGCAACGCCGCGGCTGGTATAGCCGTGGTGCGCGGCGTCGTGTTCGGACGCCGCCTCGACGATGCACTGCAGCAGCCGCTCGTTCGCGGCCTTGGCGGCGCGCAGGGCGACGGCGTTGGCCTCGGAAGCCTGGGCCAGCTTGGTGGCACACGCGCGGAACTCTTCGGCGATCGCCTTGCCCGCGGCGCGCACCAGCTCGGGCTTGGACTTGAGCGCGCGCACCCGTTCCTCGTAGGCGCGGGCGAGCGCGGCCTTTTCCTTCTGGAGCGGCTTCACGTCGGCGGTCTTCATCTGTGCGAGCAGCGCGGTCTCCCGCTCGAGCGTGGCGACGAGGCGACCGGCGACGCCGATCAGCTCCTCGACCAACCCGTCATGCGGCTCGATGCGCGGCGCGGCGGCCTTGCCGGGGGTGCGGGCGGTCATTGGCTGTTCCCTTCCTGTATGCGGATCATCTCGCGGGCGACGTGATCGGCGATGCCGACGCCGCCGGCGCGGGCGATCGCCTTGCCGAACTCCTGGTAGAGCATGGAGCGATAGGTCTCCTCGGTCGGGCCGCCGGAGAACATGCCGCCGTCGACGTCGGTGAACATCTGCGCGGCCATCTGGGCGAGGAACACGGCCTCGAACTCCTCGGCCGCCTTGCGGATCTCATCCGGCGAACGCTTGTCGCCGGCGGCCTGTGCGGTGGCGCCGGGCTGTTGGAGCGCGCCGAGCGCGGCGAGGGCGTTGTCGGCGCTCATCACCGCACCTCGACGTCGGCGTGCAGCGCGCCCGCCGCCTTCACCGCCTGGAGGATGCTGATCATGTCGCGCGGCCCGATGCCCAGGGCGTTGAGGCCGTTGACCAGCTCCTGCAGCGTGACGCCGGTCTGGAGGACGCCGAGGCGCCGGTCCTCTTCCTCGTCGACCTCGATGTCGGTGCGCGGGACGACTTCCGTGTTGCCGCCCTCGGAAAACGGCTCGGGCTGCGACACCTGAGGCGTCTCGGTGATGCGGATGGTCAGGTTGCCCTGGGCGATGGCGACGGTGGAGATGCGCACGTTCTCGCCCATGACGATGATGCCCGACTGCTCGTCGATCACCACGCGCGCGACCTGGTCGGGCTGCACGGGGAGTTGCTCGATGTCGGTGAGCAGGCCGACGAGGTTGTCCGAGTAAGCCTCCGGGATCGAGAGCATGACCGTGCCGGGGTCGATTGCCCGCGATGTCGGCTGCCCCAGATTGGCGTTGATCGCCCGGGCGATACGCTGCGCGGTGGTCAGGTCCGGATTGCGCAACGCGATCTTGACCGTCCGGAGCGAGGCGAGCTCGAAGTCGACCTCGCGCTCGACGATGGCGCCGCTGGCGATGCGGCCCGAGGTGGGCACGCCCTTGGTGATCGAGCTGCCGGCCGCGCCCTGGGCGGAGAAGCCGGCGACGGCCACCGGACCCTGGCCGACCGCGTAGACCTCGCCGTCGGCGCCGAGCAGGGGGGTGACGAGCAGGGTTCCGCCGAGCAGGCTCTCGGCGCTGCCGAGCGCGCTGACCGCGACGTCGATGCGGCTGCCCTGCCTGGCGAAAGGCGGCAGCGTCGCGGTGACCATGACGGCGGCGACGTTCTCGGTGTCGAGGTTGGCGAGGTTGTCGCGGGTGTTGACGCCGAGGCGCTCGAGCATGCCGATCAGGCTCTGCTGGGTGAACGGCGCGTCGTCGAGGTCGTCACCGGTGCCGTCGAGGCCGACCACCAGGCCGTAGCCGACCAGCAGGTTTTCCCGGATGCCTTCGAACTCGGCGATGTCCTTGATCCGCGACGCGGCGCTGGCGCCCGCGGCACCGAACAGCATCAGCGCCAGCGCGCCGGCGAGCAGCGCGGCCATCAGCCGGCCGGCGAGGACCGTCCAGGGATGCGTCGTGCCGAAGTTGCGGAGGCTGTTCATCGTCCCAGCGCGTCACATTTGGTTTTCGTTGCGCCCATACCGAAGCGAAGGACATGCCAACCAGCGGTGACGCCTAACACATTGATGCGACGTAATTTCTTTTTCGGCCCGTCGACAAACCAAGGACGGTGCCCGGCAAGCGCTTCCGCAAGGCGGCAAATGTTGCCGGGTGGGAGATGCACGGACGGCCGGCGGGCTCGCTTGTGGGTGGGGTCGGCTGGCAGTAGACTTGCGCTCGAGCCCGCCTCGCCGCTTTGGAGAGCACGACCATGGCTGTCGAGCACAGGAATGCGTTGCCGGCCGGGTACGAGTTCCAGGGCTATCGGATCGAGGGCGTGCTCGGCGCGGGCGGTTTCGGTATCACCTACAAGGCGACCGATCTGGGCCTCAACCGGCTCGTGGCGATCAAGGAGTATCTGCCCTCCGACATCGCGACGCGCGACGTCGACGGCACCACGGTCCAGCCGATCGCCAGCTCTTCCGAACGCGATTACCGTTGGGGTCTGAGCCGGTTCCGGCAGGAGGCGGAGACCCTGGTCAACTTCCGCCATCCCAACATCGTCTCGGTGTACCGGTTTTTCGAGGAGAACCAGACCGCCTACATGGTGATGGAGTACCAGGACGGTGAAAATCTGGCGACCATCCTCGAGAAGGCAGGGGCGCTGGAGGAGAGTGAGATCCGCGAGATCCTCGACCCGCTGCTCGACGGACTCGAGATCGTGCATTCGAAAAATGTCTGGCACCGCGACATCAAGCCGGAGAACATCTTCATCCACCGCGACGGCACGCCGGTGCTGATCGATTTCGGTGCCGCGCGGCAGTCGCTGAGCGAGCGCAGCCGGACGATGACGGCGATCGTGTCATCCGGATTTGCGCCCTTCGAGCAGTACCAGGCCAAAGGCAACCAGGGACCGTGGAGCGACATCTACGCGCTGGGCGCGACGCTGTACCGCGCGATGACCGGCAAGCGGCCGCCCGACGCGCCCGACCGGGTGATGGGCGACGAGATGGTGCCGCTGCACGGGGCGGCCCGGCAACGCTACGGCGACGCGCTGACGGCCGCGGTCGAAGCGGCCCTGAGGGTCAATCCTGAAGCCCGGCCGCAGTCGGTCGCAGCGTTCCGTGCCATGCTGGCGGGACACGAGCCGCAGACGGTGCGCGTCGGTGCGCCCAACTCGCCGAGCCAGGCCGCGACGCTGCGGCGCGAATCGCCGCCCCCGCGGCCCGACCGCGCGGGCAGCCGCCCGGCGTCCGTCGGACGCGACGATCCGTGGATGGATCCGGCACCGCGACCGCGCGTGCCGATGATGGTCGGCGGCGGGGCGGTGCTGCTGGTGGCTGTCGTCGCGGCGGCGACGTTCTTCGCGCTGCGCGAGAAAGGCGGCCCGGATGAGCCGGGAACCTACTTGGCGCACGACGTCCGCGCGGGCGAGGCGATCACGGTAGCGGCGCTCGAGTTCGTAGCGGACGATGCCGCGCAAGTGGCCGACCTGCCGCTCGACTTCGCCACGCACCTGCGCGGGGGCTGCTTCGTACGCGGCCTGAGCGCAGGGCATCGGCTGAGCTGGCACGACATCGGGCGATGCGGCTAGCGGAGCGGTTTCACGGCAAGGGGAGGTCGGACGTGAGCAAGGTATGGATGGGGGCGCTGGCGGCGATCGCGGTCGTGTTGTCCGGGCAAACGGTCGCGCAGGAGAGCATTCCCGAGGCGGTGGACCGGCTCGATGGCGAGGTCCGCAGCCTGAGGCAGGTGATCGAGGAGCTGCGTGCGGGCGGCGCCGGCTCGGGCAGCGAGAACATTGCCTGGGGCGAGGGGTTCGCGGTGTTCAAGAACCGCGCGGGCAGCGACGTTCTCTATATCGGCGAGGCCGAGAACGAGTACGGCCTGCTGAAGATCTACAGCAACACGGGCTGGACCGGGGCCGAGACCACCGTGTTTCCGGAGGGCGGCGGCACCTTCTATTACGACGATTCCGGCGACGACAAGGTCTTCATCGGCGTGTGCGAGGATCGCCAGGGCTGCCTGTCGATCAACGGGGAGCAGGTCAAGGATTTTGCCGAGGTTTTCGATCTGGCGCACCGCGACGGGGTCGTGCCGGGGACGGTGATGGCGATCGCCGGCGAGAGCGGAGCGCTGGCGCCTTCCACCCGCGCCTACGACCCCTCCGTGGTCGGCGTGGTGAGCGGCGCGGGAGGGTACCGTCCCGGCTTCATCCTGGGATCGCGCGCCGACGGCTCGAAGGACCTTCCGATCGCCATGAACGGCCAGATATTCGTTCGCGTGAGCGCCGAGGCCGGGCCTGTGGCGCCCGGCGACCTGCTGGTGGCGTCGAACACGCCGGGCGTCGCCATGCGCGCGGCCGATCCCGGCCAGGCCTTCGGCGCCGTGATCGGCAAGGCGCTCGGCCGCTTCGACGGCGCCGCTGGCGGCGAGGGTCTGGTGCGGATGCTGGTGATGGTGCGGTAGGGCGAACGCTCTCGGCCCGCGCGGCGGCCTCAGCCGACGCGGCGGATGGTCAGGGTGTCCATCCGGGTGCGCTCGAAAACACAGCGGTCGGGATCGCCGGTGGCCTCGGTGATCCCGTTGGCGGTGCGGATCGACATGGTGCGCTCGTCGGGGGAGATCGATCCCGTGAACTCCTCCGCGATGCCGCGGTAGACACAGTTGACCGAGATATTGTTCCAGGTCCACCAGTAGCCGTCGAGCTGGTTGCCGCGGCGGCGCGCGACCATTGCCATGTCACCGGCCCGAAGGTGATTGGTGCCGGGCGCGGGGCCCTGGTAGACGATTCCGACCAGAAGCTGCTCGCCCGCGTTGCCGCTGTCGCACATATAGAGAATGAAACGCGAGCCGGCGACGTACTCCCAACGCGAAGGGTCGCAGTCGCCCTTGGCCACCGCCTGGGCCGCTTCCTGCTTCAGCTTCTCGATCTGGTCGAGTAGATCCTGGACCTGGGCCTCCAGGGCCGCAGCCTCCGCCTGCGCCGCCTGCGCGGCTGCCTGGGCGGCCTCGGCCTCGGCCTCGGCGGCCTCGAGCGCGGACAGGGCGGCTGCGAGTTCGCTCCGGGTGGCCTCGAGGTCCTGCTTGAGCTTCTGGTTCTCGGCCACGACTTCGTAGTTTTTAAGGTAGTAGGGGAACAGCAGTACCGCCAGCACGACGAAGGTGCCCATCGCCGAGGCGAACAGGTCGAGCGCGGACAGGCTGAAAATGTTGAGTGTGCGGTCGCGACGCTTCATCGTGGGCCGGTGATGCCTGGGCTTAACCTCATGTTAAGCGAAATTGCCCAGAGTTTATCGGATAGGTTTAACGCTTCGAGCTACGGTAACGATTTCGACCATGAAGATCGATGGCAACGGCCCGCTCCGCAACGCCACGGTGCGCCGTAAGGATGCGCCACCCGACACCGACGGCGCGGGAGGCTTCGCCGCTGGCCTCAAGACCGAGACCGCCACGCCCGCCGCGGGCTCGACCTTGGGGGGCTCGGTGGCGGTCGATCCATTGCTCGCGGTGCAGGAGGCGGCGGACGCCACCCAGGGTCGGGCCAAGGCTCGGGCGCGTGGCGAGGCATTGCTCGACCGCCTCGACGAATTGCGCATGGGGTTGCTCCTAGGGTTCTACCCCAAGGAGCGGCTCGAGGATCTCCTGCACATGGTCCGCGCGCGCCGGCCCGACGCCGGCTCCGACCGTCTGGCCGAAGTCCTC
>CAZMTC010000053.1:0-17881 GCA_964569105.1 uncultured Alphaproteobacteria bacterium
GGCCCGTCGGCACCGGCCACCAGCGGCGTCTCGATCGGCTCGGTATTCGGCGCGGTGATCACCAGCCGGGCGATCGGGTCGCCCTTGGCGACGGGCGCCGGGATCGGGCCGTCATAATGCACGGTCGCCTTCATCTGGTCGCGGGCGGCGCGGGATATGCTGACGGTGAAGTCGGCGGCCGCGACCAGCGGCACCGTATCCGCCGTGCCGCGCCAGACCTCGGCCTCCTCGACCGGCTCGCCGGCATCGAGCATCCGGTAGATCTCGAACTCGCGGAAGCCCCACTCGATCAGCCGCTCTGCGGCGCGCGACCGCGCGCCCACGCTGTCGAGGCCGTGGACCACGGTGACCAGCCGGCGCTCGTCGCGCTCGGCGGAGATCGCGATGCCGTAGCCCGATTCCTCGGTGTGGCCGGTCTTCAGGCCGTCGACGCCCTCGACCACGCCCAGCAGCGCGTTGCGGTTGGGCTGCGTGATGCCGCTCCAGGTGAACTCCCGCTCGGCGAAATACTCGTAATGTCGCGGGAAATCCTCCACCAGCCGCTCGGACAGGATGGCGAGGTCGCGCACGGTGGTGTACTGCTCGGGATCCGGCCAGCCGGTGGAGGTGCGGAACACGGTGTTCGCCATGCCCAGCTCCTCGGCCTTGCGGGTCATCTCGCGCGCGAAGGCCTCCTCGCTGCCGGCCATGCCTTCGGCGACCACGATCGAGGCGTCGTTGCCCGACTGCACCACGATGCCGCGGATCAGGTCCTCGACACGGACGCGGTTGCCGACCTCGACCCACATTTTCGAGCCGCCCTTACGCCAAGCCTTCTCGGAGACGAGGAAGGTGTCATCCAGGCTCAGCCGCCCCTCATCGAGCGCCTCGAATACGAGGTACAAGGTCATCATCTTGGCCATCGAGGCTGGCGCTACCGGTTCGTCGGGCTGCTTGGAAAACAGGACGGTGTCGGTGTTCAGGTCGACCAGGATCGCGTGCTCGGCCTTGGTTTCGAACGCGCCGGCCGGAGCGGCGGCGAGCAGGACCGCAAGTGCCAAGGCCACGGGACGAAGGGGACAAAATCGGGTCACTGTGTGCAGGGACAACTCTCACCTCTCGATTTGCAACAATTCGATTTGCAACAATTCGGTCGAGTGCACGGTCCGGCGGTCATCGAGTGACGACGCGTGCGCCGGAAATGCCGGCGTCGCGCAGCGTCGACACCATCCGGGTGCCGGTATCCACCGTGTCGAACGGCCCGAGCTGGACGCGGTAGTAGCGCTCGCCCGAAATGTCGGCGGCGACGACGCGGGTGGGTGCGAACTCACGCAAGGCATCGCTCATGCGCGACGCGTTGCCCTCCTCGCGGAACGCCCCTGCCTGGACGAACACCGAGCCGTCGGCCGAGACCGCAGGCGGCGGGGGCGCGGCGCCGGGTTCGCCGGGGCCGACCGACGCGGCCCCGTTGTCCGGACCGGACGCGATCAACGTCGGGCCCCCGCCAGCCTGGCCGGGCGGTGACAATTCCTCGCTGTCGACGGCGACCGGGGCGACGGGCGGCAGGCTCGCCGCCTGGGTCGCGCCGCCGCTGGAACCCAGGGCCCGCATCTTGAGCGCCATGCTCTCCTCGGGAAGGACGCGGACGCGGACGCGCGCCGTGCCCTGCTCGGCGAAACCCAGCAGTTCCGCCCCCCGCTCCGACATGTCGATGATACGGCCGTGTGCAAAGGGGCCGCGGTCGTTGACCCGGACCACGAGGGTCCGCCCGTTCTCGAGATTTGTGACCTCGACGACGCTCGGCATCGGCAAGGTGCGGTGCGCGGCAGACACCTCGTTCTTGTCGAACACCTCGCCGTTCGCCGTGCGACGGCCGTGGAACTCGCTGCCGTACCACGACGCGATGCCGACCTCCTCGTAGTCGTACTCCTCGACCGGCGTGTACCAGATGCCACCGATCTGGTACGGGTTTCCCACCTTGTAGCCGCCGCTGCCGGACGAGCCGCTCGGCGACGATCCGCCACCCGCGCATGCCGAAAGCACCGCAACCACGCCCACTACGACAAACCAACGAACGATCTTCGTCATCGCCTACGTATCCGGACGCTGCTGTCTTCCCCTATATCTTGTAGGTATTTGCGCGCGGACGCAAATATCTGGATGAAGAACCGTGATCAAGGTCGGGCGATGCTGTCGGCCAACACGCCGACGGCGGAGGCGAAGAAGTAGGACGGGTTCCAACGCATCAAAACCGCGAAATTGTGGTGGACGAGCAGCGCCGGACCGTCCTCGCCGTCGGGCAGGATCAACGCCGCGTCGGGCATGCCCGGATCGAGTGGCCCACCATCCGCGGCCCGCACCTCGCGCTCGATCCAATAGGCGGCCGGCTTGGCCTTCTCGGCGATCTCCGGCCGCATATGCGCCTGCATCGAGGTATCCATTCCAGGCGGCAGGAGCACGAATCGGCCCCAAGGCGCGCCGGTCTTCCAGCCGGATTGCGCGAGGTAATTGGCGGCTGAGGCGAAGACGTCGGCCTGGGTCGACCAGATGTCCCGCCGCCCGTCGCCGTCGTGGTCGACGGCGAAGCGAACGAAGCTGGTGGGCATGAATTGCGGCTGCCCCATGGCGCCGGCCCAAGAGCCGGTCATGTCCCGCGCGCCGATATGGCCCTCGTCGATGATGCGCAGCGCCGCCAGGAGCTCGGGACGGAACCGTTGCGGCCGGCGGCCGTCGAAGGACAGCGTCGCCAGCGCGCCGATCACCGGGAAGTCGCCAGTAATGCGGCCGAAATCGCTCTCCACGCCCCACAGCGCGGCGATGATGTTGGGCTGGACGCCGTAGGCCGCGGAAACCTCGCCCAGAATGTCGTCGTGCTCGGCCATGCGCGCGCGGCCCTTCTCGATCCGCTCGGCCGGCACCACGAGATCGAGATATTCCTGGAAGGTCAGCGTGAACTCGGGCTGCTTGCGATCGCGCTCGATCACCGTCTCGATCGGCTCGACGCCATCGAGTGCGGCGTCCAGCGTGGCCTCGGAGACCCCCTGCTGGCGCGCCTCTGCACGCAGGTCCTTGAGCCAACTTTGGAAGCTGGTCTCGGCCACCGCGACCGGCGGCGCCAGCATGGCCGCGAGCGCGAGGCCGGCGAGGAACGCACGAGGAACGTTCACATTCGACTCCCGGAATTCGTTTGTGCCCCTATCTGCCACATTCGGGTTGGCTTCGCATTCAAAACCGGCCATTTCCGGGCGGGTGAATTTCGTCAGCCCTGAGCTGCGGGCCGAGCCCCGGGGGGCGAGGCCAACAACTCAGCGATCGTGGCCAGCGCGGCGGACAGATCCTGCCGCGTCGCGGCCGCGCCGAGGCCGATGCGGACGGCGTGGGGCGGCGCCACCCGGCCGGCGGCAAAGCGCGACGCCGGGGCCACCGTCACGCCCATCTCGCCGCAGCGCACTGCGAATTCGTCGCCGCGCCATCGCTCGGGCAGCGCCAGCCAGACCTGCAGCGCATGGTTCGGGGTGCCGGTCACGACGTCGCCCAGCGCCGCGCGCGCCAATTCCAGCCGCGCCGCGGCCTCCGAGCGCTGGAACTCGACGATGCCCTCCGCGTATCCGTCTTCGATCCAGCGCGCGGCCATGAGCGCCTGCAATACGGGCGGCGGGCCGTTCATGGTGCGCAGGATGGCGGCGACCCGCTCGGCCAGGCTGTCGGGCGGGACCAGGAAGCCCACCGCCAATGCCGGATCCAGGCACCTGGCCAGGCTCGCGACGTAGAAGCACCGGTCGGGCGCCAGGCGCGCCAGAGGCGCTTGCGGCCGCGGCACGAGTGGGCCGAACACGTCGCCCTCGACGATATGGGCGTCGTATTTGCGCGCGATCCGAACCAGCTCCTCGCGCCGTTCGTCGGGCATGGTGGCGTTGTTCGGCGTCTGTAGCGTCGGCATGCAGTACAGCACGCGCGATTCGCGCGACCAACAGGCCAGCTCGAAGGATTCGGGCCGCACCCCCTGCTCGTCCGAGACCAGCGGCTTGACGTTCAGGCCCAGCAGATTGGCGACGCCCCGCAGTCCCGGATGGGTCAGCGACTCGGTCAGTATTGTCTCTCCCGGAGCGGCCACGGCCGCGAGAGCCGCGGTCATCGCCGCCGACCCGCCCGCGGTTGCCAGCACTCGCCGCGGCATGGCCGCGAGACCGCCGCGCGAGACCCAGCGCGATCCCGCCTTGCGCGCCGCCAGATCGGCGGCGTCCGCATCGTCCAACGGACGCGGATCGCGGGCCATGTCCTCGAGGAGGCGGCGCCAGATGGCGCGCTGCGGGCCGCGCGCCGGCACGACATCCGACAAATCGTAGGGTGGACCGGTCGGAGCGGGCGCAGGACCCGCGGCCAAGGTCGGTTTACCTGCCGCGGGCGCGACGCGGATGTCGCCGGTCGGCTCGGATGGCCCCGATTGCGTCGCGTCCTCGGACGGGGCACCGACGAAGGTGCCGCGGCCGACATGGCCGTGCACCAGCCGGCGCTGTTCCGCTTCCTTGTACGCACGGGTCACGGTGCCGGTGGTCAGCCCCAGCGCGTCGGCGAGGGCGCGATGCGTCGGCAGGCGCGTCCCCGGCGCCAGCCGGCCGGTGACGATGTCCTCCTCCAGCGCGGCGACGATGCGCTTGTAGCGCGGCCCCTTGCGGGCCTTGAGATCGGGAACCCATTCGCCCATGGCTCGGCTCTATTGCTCGCGCCGCGACCAAGCAGTGCGAGGTTCGCCCGGTCGCGGCAATATTGTGACAATATATATACAGATTGTCGCGAGCAGGAAGAGCAATTCAGACCGCGCCGGACGGCCGGGTCATTATTGCCGCCAGGACCGGTAGAGGGAGCCGTCCAGATTGTAGTAGTTGACGCGCCTCTCGGCCGCGTCGACGACGACGTGGAAGCAGGCCTGCTCCTTGCCCTCGCGCGGTGCCCAAACGGTCCAGCTGCGGCACAGCGTGTCGCCTTCGATCCACCATTTGCCGACGTCCGTATCCTTATTCGTCAGGCCCTTCGCCGTGCCGTCGGCATTGAAGTCGATGAACCATGACTTGCCGTTGGGCGTGGTGCCGTAGACGCGGTTGCCGGGGAAGAACTCGGCGATCTCCTCGCCGGTCAGTGCACCGGGCGGCATCGATTCGGCCTGCACCGCGGTCGCAAGCGCCAACGCCGCGGCCGCGATCGGGATTGCCTTCATCATCGGGAGATCTCCGTTGAATGGCGCGCCGGGCGGGCCATCGGTTTCGACCAAGTCGCGCCAGTGTACGTCAATCGACGCCGACGGTCAGCCCGAAACAGGTATACGGTTTGACACGGCCGGTCCATCCGCCGCTGAATGCCGTCGTGACAGTCACCAGCGAAACCAAAGCGCGGGCTCCGGGCCTGGAAACCGTCCGCGCCGCACGTGCGGCGATCACCGGCGTAGCCCTGGAGACGCCCTCGGTGCCGAGCGTCGCCTTTTCCGAGCGCGCCGGCCGCCCCATCCTGCTCAAGCTCGAGACCGTTCAGCCCACCGGCGCGTTCAAGCTGCGCGGCGCCGCGAATGCCGTCGCCGCCCTGGGAGAAGACCAGCGCGCCCGCGGCGTCGTCTGCGCGTCCACGGGCAATCACGGCCGCGCCGTCGCCTACGCCGCGCGCCGGCACGGCATCCGGGCGGTGGTCTGCCTTTCGTCGTTGGTGCCGGGCAACAAGGTCGCCGGGGTCGAGGCTCTGGGCGCCGAGGTCCGCCGTGTCGGCGACAGCCAGGACGACGCCCAGGAGGAGGTGTCGCGCCTCGTGCGCGAGGACGGTTTGGCCGAGATTCCGCCCTTCGACCATCCCGACGTGATTGCCGGCCAGGGCACGATCGGGCTTGAGCTTGCCGAACAGTGCCCCGACCTCGCCTCCGTGGTCGTGCCGCTCTCGGGCGGCGGGCTGATCGCCGGTATCGCGGCGGCGATCAAGGCGCTGCAGCCCGCGGTCAAGGTGATCGGCGTCTCGATGGATCGCGGCGCGGCGATGTGGGAAAGCCTCGAGGCCGGGCGGCCGGTCGCCGTGCGTGAATACGCTTCGCTCGCCGATTCGCTGGGTGGCGGCATCGGCCTCCACAACCGGTGGACCTTCCGCATGTGCCGCGATCTGGTCGACGAGGTGGTTCTCCTGACCGAGGACGAGATCTATCGCGGCATGCGCGCCCTGTTCGACGAGGCACGCCTGGTCACCGAGGGCGCGGCCGCGGTGGGGCCGGCGGCGCTGATCGCAGGCAAGCTGGATCTGCCGCAGGGGCCGTGCGTCATGGTAATCACCGGCAACAACGTGGACGGGCCGACCTTCCTCGACATCGCCGCGGGCCGTCCGGTGCGCGTCGGCGATCTCGAGGTCGGTGGAGAGCGGTGAAGACAGGCGAATAGGGAGGCGGCCATGCCCGATGTTACGGTCCTGACCGAGGAGCAGCTGCGCGAGTGCGTCCGGCTCGACCGCGCCACCGTCGACGTGGTCGAGGGCGCGTTCCGCGCGCTGGCGACCGGCCGGGTGGTGATGCCGCCGATCCTGTCCATGACGATCGCCGACCACAACGGCGAGGTGGACGTCAAGACCGCCTATATTCCGGGTTTCGACGGCTTCGCCATCAAGGTCAGCCCGGGTTTCTTCGACAACCCCAAGCTCGGCCTTCCCAGCCTCAACGGCCTGATGATCCTGTTCGATGCCAGAACCGGGCTGGTCCAGGCGCTGCTGATGGACAACGGCTACCTGACCGATCTCCGCACCGCAGCCGCCGGGGCGGTGGCGGCTCGGCATCTCGCGCCCAGCCGGGTCGAGACCATCGGCGTCATCGGCACCGGCGTGCAGGCGCGTCTGCAGGCGCGCGCAGCACATCTCGAGCGGCCGTTCCGGCACGCGCTCGTCTGGGGCCGCGACAAGGCGAAGGCGGTGCGCTGCGCCGAGGATATCGGCCGCGCGCTCGGCATCGACGCGGTGGCGGTCCCCGGCCCCGCAGACGCGGTGCGCGACGCCCAGCTCGTCGTCACGACGACCCCGGCCGAGGAGCCGGTTTTCATGGCCGACTGGCTGCATCCCAACCTGCACGTCACCGCCATGGGGTCGGACGCCCCCTACAAGAACGAGCTCGAGCCCGAGGTGCTGCGCCGCGCCGACCTGTTCGTCGTCGACCGCGTCAGCCAGTCCCGCAACCTCGGTGAGTTGCGCGCTGCCATCGAGGCCGAGGTCGTCGACGTGGCCGACGAACCGCCGGAGCTGGGCACGGTCATCGTCGGCGCTGCGACCGGCCGGCGCACCGACGACCAGATCACCGTGTGCGACCTCACCGGCACCGGCGCCCAGGACACCGCCATCGCCACGCACGCCCGCATGGTCGCGGGCCGCGCGGGAATCGGATCGACGATTTCCGTCTGAGACGCATTCCGTTGGAATGCCGCGTCCGGACGCCGCGCAGGCTCAGCGCCACCCGGCGCGCCGCCGTCCTCGCGGCGGTCGGAAACCGGAGGCGATCTTCGGGTTCCCGTATGACTGCATCTATTCGGCGCGCGCCTTGAACCAGGCGCGCCACGCGGCCCGGTCGTAACCGAAGCGCCGTCCGGTCAGCGCGGTCAGCGCGCCCACGGCGTCGCCCACGAGCCACAATGGCTCGTCCGCGCGCCCGAGCCGATCGATCAGCGCGGCGAGCGTCGCCGTGTCGTCCTGTCCCAGCCGCGCCGCCGCCCACATGGCACCCGGGGGTGGGGCGAAGTACTTCTCGAAGCCGTTGGGCTCGGCGGTCCAGGGCTCCGCGACAAGTTCGGGCGGCACCCGACCGGTGCCGTTCATCGCGATCGCCCACAAGAGATACCAGCGCGCCATGCGGTCCGCGCGCGCCGTCATGCCGCCGCCGTATGTGGGCACCGGGTCGCGCGGATAGTCGCGACCGAGCCGTGCGCCCAGCGCCGCGCCGACGTCTTCGCCTCCGTCACGCACCAGCGTGCGCAACACGGCGCGGAAGGCCGCGCCGTGGTCGCCGTAGCTCTCCGGGTCCGCAAGCAGCGCGTCGAGCTCGTCGAGCAGCCGGGCGCGGTCCTTCGCCTGGAGCGGCTCATGGAATTGGGGCAGCGGTGGCGCCGGTGCCGCAGGCTCAGGGCGGGAGGGCTGCGCCGGGCCCCACAGGCTGCCCCCCTCGCCCGGGCCGATCATGCCGACATACGCGTCGCCGGCGAGCACGGCCACGTCCATGGGATCCATCTCGGCCCATTCCTGGTGCAGATGCCATTCGAGACCCTCGGCGCTGCGCCAGAGTGCGCCGCCCTCGCGGCGCGCCTCGACGGCCCACAGCGTCTCTGCACCTGCGGCGAAGTCGCGGATGAAGCGCCCGTCGAGCGCCGCGATTCGCGTGCTCGCGCGGCCGTCGGTGCGCCAGACGGATGAGCCGCGGTCCGTGCCGACATGGGCGTAGAGATGCCCGCGCCATTCGGTCAGCCCGTCGACGCTCCAGCCATCGGGCCAGCCGGGGACAGGGGCCGGTCCGTCGGGGCCGACGCGCAGCAGTCCCGGGGCATGGCGCCAGCGCGCCACCAGGCCCAGCACGGGCGCGCCATCGAGCAGCGCCAGTCCGTAGGGCCGGGTGACGCTGTCCTCGGGGCTGTCGATCCCGCTCACCATCTCCCAGCTCGCGCCGCGGTCGCGCGAGACCTGGAGCGCGGCGTCCCAGGCCGAGGTGCCGGCGTAGAGCGCGTCCTCGCCGCCGGCCATCGCGTGCAGGTGGAAGGCACGGGCCGGCGGCACCTGCCACCAGCGCCACTCGGTGCCGTCGGTGACCATGAACTCGCCGCGGCCGGGCGAGAAGCGCGGGTCCTCGAACGGCCACCACAAGAGCCCGTCCCAGACCAGCGGCACACCGGCGTCCTGCGAGAACAGCTGCGTCTCGTAGCGCAGCGCGCCGCCCGTCGGATCGTAGCTCCAGATGTCGGCCGAGTTGTGGTTCTCGAACTTGACCGAGTTGGCGAACCACATCCGGCCGCGATAGGCCACCAGTTGGGACACCGCCGGCCATGGCTCGACGCGCGCGAGCTCGACCAATGGCTCGGCCCGCGCGCCGCCGCCGGCGCAGACGGCGATAGCCGCCGCAATGAAAAACGAGAACCTCACCTTTCGAGGCTAGTACCCCCTTTCACGGAAGGGTACCCCGTATGACGGCCTTTCCCGTTTCTCGGCAAGGAGCACGTCTCGCCGCGATGCCGGGGCATCGCAAGGGGCGGGCGACGCTTGCTGACCAGGGACCCTGGCAAGCGATCATACGGGGTGCCCTGAGGTCTAGCAGGCTGTTGAAAAACTATTTCTAGCGGTTCGCGGCGCAACATCGATTCGCGAACGAGGCTCGCGAGGCAATGGAGATTCGACAAACCGATCATCCCGATTCGAAAATTGCGCCATCGCATCGACCTCTCGACTTTTTCAACAGCCTGCTAGTTCCTATTTGACGGGTTGAGCGGGTTTCAGGACGGGCAGACTTTCCGGTTTGACGAGGACTTCAATGCTGCGCGGCTGTCCCGGGGTGCGTCGGATCAGGCCTGTACGCTCGAGGGTGAGCATCATCTGGTGCACCGAGGGCGGACTGACGCGGAAGTGGCGCTGCATGTCGGCCTCGGCCGGGGGACGGCCTTTGACGCGGGTATAGGCGTCGATGAAGGCCAGGTACTGCCCCTGCTTGTCGGTGAAGCGGTTCTCGGAAGAGGACATTGCCCGTCCAATCGATTCATCCGGGCCTCCCATGATGTGGAGGCAGCGATGAACCTACGATACCTGGTCGGTCTCAGCGAGGGCGAACGGGGTGAACTTCAGGCCATGCTGGGCGGTGGCAAGCATGCGGTGCGCAAGCTGAAACGAGCGCAGATCCTCCTGGCGGCCGATGCCGGCATGGCCGATGAGACGATTGCGAGCAGCGTCGGGGTCGGCGGGTCGACCGAACGCGAGATCGCTGCCTGGCAGGCCCAGCGCAACGCCGCCGACGCTCGCATCAAGTGGATGTTCACAACCGAAAAGGCCCGCCACAAGCCGGGACGCGCCTACCCAAACCTCGACAAATTCACCAAAGAGTCAGAAGCACTGAGTTAAGGAACTAACACTCGGTGACGTTGACCGCGAGGCCGCCTTCCGAGGTCTCCTTGTACTTGGCGAGCATGTCGAGGCCGGTCTGGCGCATGGTCTCGATGGCGCTGTCGAGCGGCACGAAATGGGTGCCGTCGCCCTGCAATGCGAGCGAGGCGGCGTTGACCGCCTTCACCGCGCCCATCGCGTTGCGCTCGATGCACGGGATCTGCACCAGCCCGCCGATCGGGTCGCAGGTCATGCCCAGATGGTGCTCGATGGCGATCTCGGCGGCGTTCTCGATCTGCGCGTTGGTGCCGCCGAGCACCGCGCACAGGCCCGCCGCCGCCATCGCCGCCGCGGAGCCGACTTCGCCCTGGCAGCCGACCTCGGCGCCCGAGATGGAGGCGTTCCACTTGATGATGCCGCCGATCGCCGCGGCGGTGAGCAGGAAGTCGTGAACGTCCCGCCGCGAGGCGCCGGGGCAGAAGTCGAGGTAGTAGCGCAGCACCGCCGGGACGACGCCGGCGGCACCGTTGGTCGGCGCGGTCACCACGCGGCCGCCCGCCGCGTTCTCCTCGTTGACGGCGATGGCGTAGACGCTGATCCAGTCCATGACCGAATGCTCGAGCCGGTCGTTGCGCAACCGCCGTTCCTCGAGCCGGCGCATGATCCGCGCCGCGCGGCGCGTCACGTGCAGGCCGCCGGGCAGTGTTCCCTCCTCGCGCAGGCCGCGCGCGATGCAGCCCTGCATGGCCTCCCAGATGCGGTCGAGCCCTGCGCGCAGGTCGGCCTCGTCGCGCGACGCGGTCTCGTTGGCCAGCTTCATCTCGGCGACACACAACCCGCTCGCCTCGCCCATCGCCAGCATCTGGGCGGCGGTGGCGAAGGGATGGGGCACGGACGGCATGTCGGGGCCGTCGGCAAAACCGGCCGCGGCGTCAGCCTCGACCACGAAACCGCCGCCAACGGAGAAGTAGGTGCATTCCAGCAACGGAGCTCCCTCGCCGTCCGACGCGCGCAGCACCAGCCCGTTGGGATGCTGCGGCAGCGGCGGTCCCAGGTCGAAGACGATGTCGCGCTCGGGCACAAAAGCGATCGGCCGCCCGCCTCCCAGCCGTAACGCGCCGGCGGTACGCGCCCGCTCGAGCAGCGCGGGGACGGCGTCGGGGTCGGTCTCCTCGGGCGTCAGGCCGGACAGGCCGAGGATCAGCGCCGTGTCGGTGCCGTGGCCCCGCCCGGTGAAGGCGAGCGAGCCGTGCAGCCGCGCCTCGACCCGCGTCATCCGGTCCAGGGCGCCGGCTTGCCCGAGCGCGGCGACAAACCGGCCGGCCGCCACCATCGGCCCCACCGTGTGCGAGCTCGACGGGCCGATGCCGATCTTGAAAATGTCGAAGACACTGAGGAACATGGCGCCCTGCCCCGCCGCCGGATGCGCCTGAGTAGGCGAATGCGCAAGGTGCCGATAATGCGCCCGCGAACACCGCTGTTCCGGGTGCGCCATGGGTGCCGCGCTATGCCGGATGGACAGAGCCGCTCCGCCCCGGGCGGTCGTTGACCGCCCGCATCGCCGCCGGGCACCATCGACGGTAAGAACGAGGCCAAGGAACGGGGGCGGAAGCGATGGCGGAGCCGGATGCGCACGAGTTCGACGGGTTGATCGTCGGCGCCGGGCATCACGGGCTGATCCTGGGGTGCTACATGGCCAAGGCCGGGCTCGACGTCGCCATCGTCGAGCGGCGACTGGACTATGGCGGCGCGCTGACGACCAAGGAATGCACGCTGCCCGGCTTCTACCACAACCTCCATTCGATCAATCACTTCGACATCACCGGCACGCCCTGGTACCGAGACCTCGGGCTCGACAAACGGGTGCCCTACATCACGCCGCATTACGAATTTTGCCAGCCGCACCACGACGGCCGCGCACTGGTGTTCTCGCGCTCGCTCGACGAGACCTGCGCCAACATCGCCCGCTTCTCCGAGAAGGACGCCGCGACCTTCCGCGAGTGGAACGCCAAGGCCGAGGCGATCACGCGCGACATCTGCCTGGTCGAGCGCTTTTCCGAGCCGCTGTCGCCGGACGAACGCGAGGCGCTGGTCGGCCGCACCGCGATGGGCCGGGAGTTCCTGGACGTTTGCCGGCGCCAGCCCTTCGACGTGGTCGACGAGCTGTTCGAGAACGAGCACGTCAAGGTGCTGTTCCTGTTCAAGGTGTCGCTGTTCGGCACCTGGCTGGTCGACACGCTGGGCAAGACCAGCCCGATGGGCTCGGTGATCCGCGCCTTCGACCTCGAGACCGGCTACCAGCTGTGCAAGGGCGGCTCGCACAACCTGGCGCGGGGGCTGATGGAGGTGTTCGTCCAGGCTGGCGGCGTGTTCCTCAACCAGGCGCCGGTCGAGCGCATCACCGTCGAGGGCGGCCGCGCGACCGGGCTCGAGCTCACTGACGGCCGGGCGCTCAAGGCGCGCAAGTTCGTCGCCTCGACCGCCGACGTCCACACCACCTTCGACGACTTCGTCGGCCGCGACCAGCTCCCCGCCGCGCTGGCCGAGCGGGTGGCCGACCACCACTACACCCGCTGGACACTGTTCGGCGTCCACTACGCGCTGAACGAGGCGCCGGCCTATCCCTCGGCCGCGTTCGACCCGAACGTCAACGTCGCCCTCAAGGTCAATATCGGCGGCGAGCGCATCGAGGATCTGATGAACGCGCACAAGCAGGTCCAGGACAAGCAGATCCCCGACCACATCCACTTCGGCGCCGGCGCGCTGACGGCGATCGACCCCAGCCAGGCGCCGCCGGGCAAGCACACCACCTACGCCTGGCACGTCGTGCCCTACGATCCGGGCGGCGACCCCGACGCCATCGAGGCCGCGAAGGAGGAGTTCGCCGACCGGATCGAGGAAACCTGGCGCGCCTATGCCCCCAACATGACCAAGGACAACATCCTGGCGCGCCACATCTACACCGCCTACGACTATACCCGCGAGTTCCCCAACATGCGCCAGGGCGACATCTTCATGGGCGCGCTGTCGGCCGACCAGGTGATGCACAACCATTTCGGCTACCGCTCGGGCATCGACGGGCTGTACATGGCCGGCTCGGCCTGCCACCCGGGCGGCGCCATCTCGGGCGGCGCGGGCTACATCGCGGCCAAGGTGATCGCCGAGGATCTGGGCCTCCGGCCCTGGTGGACGCCGGTCGACGCGCGCGCGGCCTTCGAGCGGGCGGCGGCCGAATGAGCGGCCTGGCGGGCCGCGTCGCCATCGTCACCGGCGCCGGCCAGGGCATCGGCCGGACCCTGGCCCGCGCCTTCGCCGAGCGCGGCGCCACCGCGGTGATCGCCGAGCTCGACCCCGCCAGGGCCGACGCGGTCGCCGACGAGGTTGCCCAGGCGGGCGGCAAGGCGATCGCCGTGCCGGTCGACGTCGCCGACCCCGCGGCGACCGAGGCGATGGCCGCGCGGGTGATCGAGGAGACCGGGCGCATCGACGTGCTGGTCAACAACGCCGCGATCTTCTCGACGCTCCGGATGCGGCCCTTCGACGAGATCCCGCTCGACGAGTGGGAGCGCGTGCTGCGCGTCAACGTCACCGGCGCCTTCCTGTGCGCCCGCGCCGTGGCGCCGGCGATGCGCGAGGCCGGCTGGGGCCGGATCGTCAATATCGGCTCGGGCGCGGTGTCGCTCGGCCGGCCGGGCTACCTGCACTACATCGCCTCCAAGGGCGCCGTCGAGGCGATGAGCCGGTCGCTGGCGCGCGAGCTGGGGCCGCACGGCGTGACCGCGAACACGGTGCTGCCCGGCGCCACCTTCACCGAGGTGCCGCGCGCGACCGTGACGCCCGAGCAGAAGGACGCCATCGTCGGCATGCAATGCGTGAAGCGGCCCGAGACGCCCGACGACCTGGTCGGCACGGTCCTGTTCCTCGCCTCCGACGACAGCGCCTTCCTGACCGGACAGGCGATCACGGTCGACGGCGGCGCGACCCACCGCTGACCCGGGAGCCGGACATGGCCGCCCTGCCCCTCACCGTCGCCTGCTGGGACTACGACCGCACCCGCGCCCTGATGGACGGGCGCGTGCGCATCGAGGGCTGCGAGACGACCTGTCTGCCGCTGGCGCCCGAGGAGGTGTTCTTCCGCGCCTTCGGCCACGCCGAGTTCGACGTCTCCGAATTGTCCCTGTCCACGTACATGCTGACGCGCGCACGGGGCGATTGTCCTTATATCGGCATACCCGTGTTCCCGTCGCGCGCGTTCCGCCACTCGGCGATCTACGTCAACACGGCCAAGGGCGTGCGCGAGCCCGCCGACCTCAAGGGCCGCGAGGTCGGCGTGCCCGAGTACCAGGTGACGGCGGCGGTGTGGGTGCGCGGCATCCTGGCCGACGAGCATGGCGTCCGGCCCGCCGACATCCACTGGCGCACCGGCGGCGTCGAGCAGCCGGGCCGACGCGAGAAGGCCGCCCTGCCCGGCGGCATCGCGGTCACCCCCATCGAGCCCGACCGCACGCTCTCGGGCATGCTTGAGGCGGGCGAGATCGACGCGCTGGTGGCGCCGCGCCCGCCGTCGTGCTTTACCCGCGGCGCGCCGGGCGTCGCCCGGCTGTTCCCCGACTTCCGGCCGGTCGAGCAGGACTATTTCGCCCGCACCGGCATCTTCCCGGTCATGCACCTGATCGGCATCCGGGCGAGCCTCGTCGCCGAGCACCCCTGGCTGCCCGCGAGCGTCATGAAGGCCTTCGAGGCGGCAAAGGCCGCCTGCCTGCCCGAGCTCGACGAGGTCACCGCGCTCAAGATCACCCTGCCCTGGGTCGCCGCCGAGGCCGAGGCCACGCGCGCGGTGATGGGCGACGACTACTGGCCCTACGGCGTCGAGCGCAACCGCGCCACCCTCGAGGCCCTGACCCGCTACGCCCACGAGCAGGGCCTGCTGCCCGAGCGCCCGGCGGTCGAGGAGCTGTTCGCGCCGCAGACGCTCGACAGCGTCAAGGTCTGAGCGCCGCCTTCGCCGTTTGACCCCGGAATCGGGCGCCACTAGGGTTTCCGCCATGCGGATGGGTGGCCGAGTGGTTTAAGGCAGCGGTCTTGAAAACCGCCAGGGGTCAACGCCCCTCGTGGGTTCGAATCCCACCCCAACCGCCACCCTACGCCTTCGTCGCGCATGGCCCGCCACCCTGATGGTCGCAGCGCCGCCAGAAGAGCCTTCTTAGAGCCGGAACTCAGTCCCACCGGGCTTCTTCGGAGGGATTTCCGAACGTGTGCAAGTGATGTGTGATATGGCGTGGTCTGGAAGAGTGGCCGCGTGACGCCCCCGCGGCTTCCAACAGGATGATGTCACTGCGACGCAACGGAGGTTCCAATGGCTCTGAACAAGTACATTATCGAACGCGACATTCCCGAAGTTGGCACGTTCGAGCGCGAACAGCTCAGGGAGGCGGCGGCCAAGTCGAACGAGGCGCTGGCGAAGCTGTCGCCGGACATTCAGTGGGTCGAGAGCTACGTCGCAGGCGACAAGACGTTCTGCGTCTACCTGGCGAAGAACGAGGACGTGATCCGCAGGCACGCTGAACTCAGCGGCTTTCCGGCGACCAAGATCACCCCGATTCGCAAGATGATCGATCCGACGACCGAAGCCGGCGACTGACCGCCATACCCGGGCCGGGGAGTTGTGGCGATTCTTTCCATGAATTGCCGCTACAATCTGGAGGCACAGAATCGATGACCACAACAGTTCCCGGTCCCGACGGGCGGCCGCGCTGCGGCTGGTGCGGCACGGTGGCGGAGTTTTTCCCCTATCACGACGCCGAATGGGGCTTTCCGGTCGACGACGACCGGCGGCTGTTCGAGAAGCTGTGCCTCGAGGGTTTCCAGTCGGGGCTGAGCTGGCGCACCATCCTGGCCAAGCGCGAGAACTTCCGCGCCGCCTTCGACGGCTTCGACTTCGAGCGGGTCGCGAAGTACGGCGAGCGCGACGTCGAGCGCCTGCTCGGCGATGCCGGCATCGTGCGCCACCGGGGCAAGATCGAGGCCGCGATCAACAACGCGCGCCGGGCGCGCGAGCTGATCGACCGCGAGGGCTCGCTCGCCGCCTATGTCTGGCGCTGGGAGCCCGACCCGGCGACGCTCGGCGCGCCGCAGTCGGTTTCCACCTCCCCCGAGTCGGTGGCGCTGTCCAAGGATCTCAAGGCGCGCGGCTGGCGCTTCGTCGGCCCGACCACGGTCTACGCCTTCATGCAGGCCATGGGACTGGTGAACGACCATGCCGAGGCCTGCGCGATCCGCGCCGAGGCCGAGCGGGCGCGGGCGGCGTTCACGCCGCCGGGGCGCTGATCCGGCTGCTGTCGCGGCATGGCGTCCATGCCCTGGCGCGGTTGTCCCCGGCCGCGCGCATCGGCATCATGCCACCATGAATTTCGCACTGACCGAAGAGCAGCGGCTGTTCCAGGACAGCGTGCGCGGCTTCGCCGAGCGGCACCTGGCCGACGGGGCGCTGGCCCGCGCGCGCGCCGGGGCCTATCCATGGGACGTCGCCAAGCTGATGGGCGAGCAGGGTCTGCTCGGCATCGCCATGGCGGAGGAACATGGCGGCCAGGGCGGCTCGCTGATGGACGCGGTGCTGGCGATCGAGCAGGTGTCGCTGGTCTGCCCGCGCTCGGCCGACGTGATCCAGGCGGGCAATTTCGGGCCCATCCGCACCTTCGCCGAATACGCCACCGACGACCAGCGCGCGCGCTATCTGGGCGCGCTGCTGCGCGGCGAGGCGCTGATCTCGATCGGCATGACCGAGCCCGAGGCGGGCTCGGCCGTCACCGAGCTGCGCACCACAGCGCGGCCCGACGGCGACGGCTTCCGCGTCGACGGCACCAAGGTGTTCACCACCCATTCGGGCGACGCCACGCTGTTCCTGGTCTATGTCCGCTACGGCCCGGGGACCGACGGCATCGGCTCGGTGCTGATCGAGCGCGGCGCGCCCGGCTTCACCCTGGGGCCGCCGTCGCGCTTCATGTCGGGCGAGGAATGGTGCCAGCTCTACTTCGAGGACTGCTATGTGGGACCCGAGAACGTCCTGCTCGGCCCCGGCGGCTTCAAGCGCCAGATGCAGGGCTTCAACGCCGAGCGGCTCGGCAACACCGCCCGCGCCCTGGCCGTCGCGCGCCACGCCTTCGAGATCGCGCGCGGCCACGCCGCCGAGCGCAGCCAGTTCGGCCGCAAGCTGTGCGAGTTCCAGGGGCTGCATTGGAAGTTCGCCGACATGGCGATGAAGCTCGACGCCGGGCAGCTGCTGCTCTACCGCGCCGCCGCCAACGCCGACCGCGGCCTGCCCTCGGCGCAGGAGACCGCCATGGCCAAGGCGTTCTGCAACCAGGCCGGCTTCGAGGTCGCCAACGAGGCGATGCAGGTCATGGGCGCGATGGGCTATTCCGAAGAGACGCTGGTCGACTATTGCATGCGCCGCTGCCGCGGCTGGATGATCGCCGGCGGCTCGGTCGAGATTCTCAAGAACCGCATCGCCGAGGGCGTGTTCGACCGCCGCTTCCCCCAGCGCCCGCCGCGCCATGACCTCGCTGCCGAGTAGCGCGGACGCGCCCGAGAGCGAGTCCGCGGCGCTCAGGCAGGCGCTGTTCGCGCCGCGCGGCGTGACGCTGATCGGCGCCTCCGACGACCCGGCAAAGCCCTCGGCCCGGCCGCTGCGCTTCCTGCGCAAGCACGGCTTCGGGGGCGCGGTCTATCCGATCAACCCGCGCCGCGACACCGTGCTGGGCGAGCGCGCCTGGCGCGACCTGGCCGAGCTGCCGGGGCCGGTCGACCACGCCTTTGTGCTGAC
>CAZMTC010000054.1:0-17291 GCA_964569105.1 uncultured Alphaproteobacteria bacterium
GGCACCTTCTCGCAGCGCCATGCGGTGCTGGTCGACCAGGAGAGCGAAGCGCGCTATCTGCCGCTCCGGAACGTCGCCCCCGACCAGGCGATGTTCGAGGTGATCGACAGCCCGCTCGCCGAGATGTCGGTGCTCGGCTTCGAGTACGGCTACACGCTGGCGGAGCCGCACGCGCTGGTGTTGTGGGAGGCGCAGTTCGGCGATTTCGCCAACGGCGCCCAGGTCATCATCGACCAGTTCATCTCCTCGGGCGAGAGCAAATGGCTGCGCCTGTGCGGCCTGGTCATGCTGCTGCCGCACGGTTACGAGGGGCAGGGGCCCGAGCATTCGTCGGCCCGGCTCGAGCGTTTCCTCCAGCTTTCGGGCGAGGATAACTGGCAGGTCGCCAACTGCACCACGCCGGCCAACTACTTTCACATCCTGCGCCGCCAGGTCCGCCGCCAGTACCGCAAGCCACTGGTGCTGATGACGCCCAAGTCGTTGCTGCGCCATAAGCTCGCGGTCTCGAAGCTCGCCGACATGGCCGAGGGCACCTCGTTCCACCGCGTGCTGTGGGATGACGGCCAGACCTGGAAGGACGACAAGACGCGCCGTGTCGTGCTGTGCTCGGGCAAGGTGTACTACGATCTGTTCCAGGAGCGCGCCGAGCGCGGCGTCGAGGACGTCGTGCTGCTGCGCATGGAGCAGATCTATCCGTTCCCCCACAAGTCGCTGATCGAGGAGCTCGGGCGCTATCCGCAGGCCGAGCTGGTCTGGTGCCAGGAGGAGCCCAAGAACATGGGCGCCTGGACTTTCGCCCAGCCGCGCCTCGAAGAGGTGCTCGCCGAGATCGGCTCCGAGTTCGCGCGGCCGCGCTATGTCGGCCGGCCGGAGGCCGCCTCGCCCGCCACCGGCCTGCACAGCCGCCACGTCGCCGAGCAGAAGGCGCTCGTGGGCGAGGCGCTGACACTCGACTGAACACATGAAGATCTCGGGAGCCTCCGGACATGTCGCAGGAAATCGTCGTTCCCACGCTCGGTGAGTCGGTCACCGAGGCCACGGTCGCCAAGTGGTTCAAAGCCGTGGGCGACGCGGTCGAGGCCGACGAGCCCGTATGCGAGCTGGAGACCGACAAGGTCACGGTCGAGGTCAACGCGCCGGCCGCCGGCACGCTCGAGGAGATCACCGCCGAGGAGGGCACCGACGTCGAGGTGGGCGCCGTGCTCGGCAAGATCGGCGAAGGTACCGGCGCGGCCAAGTCCAAGTCGAAGGGCAACGGCAAGGACGAGGGGGCCAAGGCCGAGAAGTCCGAGAAGCCCGCGCCGAAGAAGGAAGAGGCGCAGGCCAAGGACAAGAACAAGGACAAGGACACGGACACGGACACGGGTAAAGATAAAGAGGAGGCCAAGGCCGCGCCCGCCGGGGGGACCTCGGGCGAGATGGTCGACATCACCGTCCCCTCGCTGGGCGAGTCGGTCACCGAGGCTACGGTCGCCAAGTGGCTCAAGGCCGAGGGCGACGCGGTCGAGGAGGACGAGCCGGTGGTCGAGCTCGAGACCGAGAAGGCCACCGCCGAGGTCAATGCCCCCGCCGCCGGCGCGCTCGCCGAGATCCTGGTCGCCGAGGGTGAGGATGTCGAGGTCGGCACCGTGCTGGCGCGTATCGCCAAGGGCGCCGAGGACGGCAAGGCGGCGGCCAAGGAAAAGGAAGAGGACAAGCCCGCGCGCCGCGAGGAGGCGGAGGCCGCGTCCAGGCCCTCGGGTGCCAAGGCCGAGGATGCCGGAGCGCTGTCGCCCGCCGTGCGCAAGCTGGTCGAGGAGCACGACCTCGACCCGTCGCGCATCGGGGGCTCGGGCAAGGACGGCCGCCTGACCAAGGGCGACGTGCTCGACTATCTCGACAAGGGCGCCGAGGAGAAGGAGGCCGAAGCGCCGAAGGCGGAGGCCGAGTCCGGTGCCCCCGCCGCCAAGGCCCCCGCGCGCGAAGAAGGCGAGCGCGAGGAGCGGGTGCCGATGACCCGCCTGCGCCGCGCCATCGCCCGTCGCCTCAAGGAGGCGCAGAACGAGGCCGCCATGCTGACGACCTTCAACGAGGTCGACATGACGGCGGTGATGGAGCTGCGCGCGCGCTACAAGGACGCCTTCGAGAAGCGCCACGGCGTCAAGCTCGGCTTCATGTCGTTCTTCGCCAAGGCGGCGATCGCCGCGCTCCAGGACGTCCCTGCCGTGAACGCCCAGATCGACGGCGACGACATCGTCTACAAGAACCACTACGACATCGGCATCGCCGTGGGCACCGAGAACGGCCTCGTCGTGCCCGTCGTGCGCGACGCCGACCGGAAATCCTTCGCCGAGATCGAGAAGGAGATCGGCGAGCTCGGCCGCAAGGCGCGCGACGGCAAGCTCTCGATGGACGAGCTCACTGGCGGCACCTTCACGCTGACCAACGGCGGTATCTACGGCTCGCTCAACTCCACCCCCATCCTCAACCCGCCCCAGTCGGGCATCCTGGGCATGCACAAGATCCAGGAGCGCCCCATGGCGGAGGACGGCCAGGTGGTCGTCCGCCCGATGATGTACCTCGCCCTGTCCTACGACCACCGCATCGTCGACGGCCGCGAGGCGGTCACCTTCCTGGTCCGCATCAAGGAATGCGTCGAGGATCCGGAACGCCTGCTGCTGGACATGTAGGGTGCGGTCCAATGCCCTTTGAAACTCACGCTGTTAGCGACGACCAGAAGGCGATCCTCATTGAAAAGGAAGAGGGGCACTTCTTCGATTTTAAGTCTAAAGAAATAACGCCGGCCCGGCTAAGCAAAACTCTATCTGCGCTTGCAAATGCGGATGGAGGAGAAGTTTATGTAGGCATCAGGCAGGATAATCGGTCAGGAGATGTTGAGTGGAATGGCTTTGCCAATGAAGAGGAAGCCAATGGGTACATTCAGGCATTGATCTCCGAGTTTCCACCCGACAACTATGTTAGCTACAATTTCCTGCGCTCTGAGAACGAACGTGGGCTAGTCCTTCAAATATTGCTTCTGAAAACGCCCGATATACGACACTCAAGCGATGGGACAGCATATGTCCGGATTGGTGCGCAAAATAAGGCCTGCCGAGCGCTTGATGCACTAAGGCGCCTGGAGTATGACAAGGGTGTTCGATCCTATCAAGACAATACTATAGATGCGAATATAGATATTGTTGCAAATTCAATTGTAATTATTGATTTTGCACTTCAGATAATTCCGCTTGCCGAACCTGAGGTATGGCTTAGGAAACAGAATTTAATACATGATGATAAGCCTCGGGTTGCAGGGGTTCTTTTGTTTGCAGATATCCCACAAGCCTACTTACCCAAGTCTGGCATTAAGATTTACAGGTACGATACGGATGACGCTGAGGGAACTCGACAGACGTTGGCTGGCGACCCAATCACTGTTGAAGGATGTGCTTACAAGTTAATCATCGAAGCAGTCAATAGAACTGTGAATATAATTGAGACACTAAGAATATATAGAGATGGTGAGCTTGTAGATATGGAGTATCCCCGTGATACCATCCATGAGATAGTGACAAATGCTGTTATACATAGAGATTACAGTATAAACGACGATATACATGTTCGAATATTCAATAATAGGGTAGAAATTCAGAGCCCAGGCCTTCTGCCAGGGCATGTAACTATAAATAATATTTTAGATGAACGATTTTCTAGGAATGATAAAATCGTACGAATTCTTAATAAATTTCCAAATCCACCCAACAAGGATGTAGGAGAAGGATTAAATACAGCGTTTGAGGCGATGCGAGTTCTGCGCCTAAGGGAGCCACAAATAGTCCAGGGCGATAATAACGTTATTGTTTATATTAGGCATGAACCACTGGCTGGCCATGAGCAAACAATTATTGAGTATCTCAAGAATCATGGTGAAATCGGAAACGCTAAGGGCCGAGAAATTTGTAACGTTAACTCAGAAAGTGTAATGAGAAAAACTTTTCAGCGGATGATTGGTGCTGGCGAAATAGAGAGAGTTCCTGGAAAGCGAGGGCGCGCGGCCGCATATCGGTTGGTTGCGAAGGATCAATAGGCTGATTGACGGAAGAGATGCCGGCTTAAATGATCTAGACATAAGCCGTAACAATCCCGCGCTTGCCTCCGCCCCCGTTTGGGCCCAAAAATGGAACCCATGAGTTCCATTCAGGCCACGCCCGACTGCCCCGAGGCCCCCGCCTGGCGCGCCCGCCGGCGCGCGCGCATCGTCGCGGCGGCAGTGGGGCATCTGGCCGACCATCCGGTCGAGGACGTCTCGATGGACGCGCTCGCCGCCGCGGCGGGCGTCGGCAAGGCGACCCTCTACCGTTATTTCGAGACCAAGGAGGGCCTCTTGCGCGCCTGCCTCGACGACGTGGTGCGCGGCGTCGGCGCGCGCATCGAGGCGGCGGAGGAGAGCGCGGCGCCGGCGCCCGAGCGCCTCGCCGCCATCGTCGGCGCCATGGTCGAGACCTTCTCGCGCCACCTGCTGCCGCTGCGCCTGATCACCCGCCGTCAGTCCGAGCTTCACGAGGAGTGGCGCCGCTCCGTGCTCGACGCGCGCCACGCGCTGGTCGGCGTGCTGCGCCGGCATTTCGAGCGCGGCACGGCGGCCGGGCTCTATCGCCCGGTCGACGCCGAATTGGTGCCGCACATGATCATGGGCTTGATCCGCTCCGGCGTCACCCACACCACCGGCCGCAGCCAGGACGAGATCACGGAGGCCATCTGCGCCCTTGTGCTGCGCGGCTGTGCCGGTGGCCCATGCGTCAGGGAAGAGGCCGTCCATGCCGGTGCGTAGGCAGCTGCTATGGCTCGGGGCGGCGTTGCCGGTATTCGGCCTCATCGCCGTGCTGATGTTCGCCGATATCGGCTCGTTGTTCGGCACCGCCCCCGAGCCGGCCGTCACGGGACGCTCCGGTGCCGACAGGGCCGAGCCGGTTGTCGTTCAGCCGGTGGGTACCGGCAACGACGGCGCGGTCATCGAGGCGGTCGGCACCGGCAAGGCCCTGCGCTCGGTGACCCTGTTCCCCGAGGATGCCGGTCGCGTGGTCGAGGTGCTGTTCGATGCCGGCGACCGGGTCGAGTCCGGAGACCCGCTGCTGCGACTCGACGACGCCGAGCAGGGGCTGGCGGTCGAGCTCGCCCGGGTCCGGCTCAAGGATGCCGAGCAGAAGATGGCCCGCTACGAGAAGGCGGCGCCCGCCGGCGGCATATCTGCCACGGTTGTGGACGAGGCGCGCACCGCGCTCGAGCTCGCGCGCATCGAGTTGGATCAGGCCAAGCTCAGTCTCGCCGACCGTACGCTTGCCGCGCCCTTCGACGGCGTAACCGGCATCGCGGAGGTGGAACCTGGCGACCGGGTCGCGGAGACGACACCCGTCGGTACGCTCGATGACCGTTCGGTGCTGCTGGTCGACTTCGATATACCCGAAGTGTTCGCCCGCGGCATCGTCCAGGGTGGGCCGGTCAGCGTCGAGACCTGGGCGCTGCCGGGAGACATCTTCAAGGGCGAGGTGGCCCGGGTGGACAGCCGCATCGACCCGCAAAAGCGCACCCTGCGCGTGCGGGCCCGTGTGCCCAATGCCGACGACAGGCTGCGTGCGGGCATGGCGTTCAGGATCCACCTGCGGCTCGCCGGCGAGGAATTCTCCACCGTGCCCTCGGTCGCGATTCAGTGGGACCGCCAGGGCGCCTATCTTTGGCTGGTCACCGAAGACGACCGCGCCCGGCGCGTGTCGGTGCGGGTGCTCAAGCGCTCCGACGGCATGGTCATGGTCGAAGGCGATCTAGTCCCCGGCGACCGGGTCGTGGTCGAGGGCGTGCAGCGCCTGCGCGACGGCATGGCGGTGGAAATCCTCTCGGCGACGCCCATCGCCGAAGCGGAGCGCGAGCAATGACCGAGGGCACGTCCGGACAGGGTTCGGACGGCCGGACCGCCGGGACCGACCCGCCCGGCAGGGAGATCCGCGGCGCCGGCGCGCTGACATCGCTGAGCGTGCGGCGCCCGATCATGGCGATCGTCATGAACCTGCTGATCGTGCTCGCCGGCCTGTCAGCGATGATGGGCGTCGAGGTGCGCGAACTGCCCGACGTGGACTACCCGGTCGCCACCGTGCGCGTCAACTTCCCCGGTGCCTCGCCCGAGACGATGGATGCCGAGGTCACGCGCGTGCTCGAAGGCGCCGCCGCGCGGGTACCCGGGGTCAAGTCGATCCGCTCATCGAGCGAGGAGAACAACGCCCGCATGTATGTCGAGTTCACCACTTCGGTGGATCTCGACGTCGCGGCCTCGGATCTGCGCGAGGCCGTCAACAGCGTGATCGCGCGCTTGCCCGACGGGGTCGAAAACCTGCGCGTGCTCAAGGCCAACGACGACGACGATCCGATCGTCCGCCTCTCGGTGGCGTCCGACACCCTGGACGGTGGCGACCTCACCTCGCTGATCGAGGACCAGATCGTGCCCGCCTTCATGGGCATTCCCGGCGTCGCGGACGTGCGCGTTTTCGGCCAGCTCGAGCGCCACCTCAACATTGTCGTCGATCCGCTGCGCCTGGCCAGCCACGGCCTGTCGGTGGCGGACGTGCGCGACGCCATGGAGACCGCAAAGTTCGACGTTCCGGCGGGCTCGGTGCGCTCCGATGAGCAGGATCTGATCGTGCGCGCCGATGCCACCGTGTCCGAGGAACAGGCCGTCGAGCGCATCATCGTCGCCGACGGCGTGCGCATCGGCGATATCGCCCAGGTCCATTACGGGCCAGAGGAGGCGCAGAGCTATGTCCGCCTCGACGGCAAGCCGGTGGTGTCGTTGGGCATCGTGCGCCAGGCACGCTCCAACAGCATCGAGATCGCCCACGGCGTCGATGGGGTCATGGCCGAACTCGGCCGCAGGCTGAACGAGGTCGAGATCACGAAGACCTCCGACGACTCGGTGTTCATCGAGGGCGCCATCCAGGAGGTCCTGATCACGCTCTCCGCTGGCATTCTGATCGTGATCTGCGTGATCTGGGTGTTCCTCGGATCGGCGCGCGCAACCCTGATCCCGGCCGTGACCATTCCCGTCGCGTTGATCGGTACGGTCGCCGCAGTGTGGCTGCTCGGCTTTTCGATCAATATTCTCACCCTGCTCGCGCTGGTGCTGGCCACCGGCCTGGTCGTGGACGACGCCATCGTCGTGCTCGAGAACATCGAGCGCACCCGCCGCGCCGGACACGGCCGGCTGGCCTCCGCCGTGCTGGGCACGCGACAGGTGTTCTTCGCCGTCATCGCCACCACTGTCACCCTGGCTTCGGTGTTCATTCCCATCGCCTTCCTGCCGGGCGCCACCGGCCAGCTGTTCGAGGAGTTCGGCTACACCCTGGCGATCGCGGTGATCATCTCCTCCTTCGTCGCGCTCACCTTGTGCCCGATGCTGGCCTCCCGCATCGTCGCCGCCGATGCCTCGGGGGCTCCGATGGCGCGCCGTGGGCTCGCCCGACATACCGGCGCCGGCGGGGAGTGGCTGCGCCGGCTCTACGCCCGCGCGCTCGGCGGCGCGTTCCGTGCGCCGGTCCTGGTAATCGGATGCATCCTGTGCGCGGGCGGGCTCGCGGCGGCGCTCTACACCGCCCTAGACCACGAGCTGGTGCCGCGCGAGGATCGCGGCGTGATCTCGGTGTTCATGCGTGGCCCCGACGGCGTCAATCTCGGGTTCACCGACCGCCAGGTGCAGCGGGTGGAAGCCGCCTTGCAGCCGCTGGTCGAGAGCGGCGAGATCACCGCGGTCCAGTCGATCGTCGGCCGCTGGGACAAGTCGATCGGATGGGTCACGGCGCCACTCGCGCCGTGGTCCGAGCGCGAGCGCTCGCAGCAGGAGATCGCGGACGAGCTGCGGCCCAAGCTCGACGCCATCCCCGGTGCCCGCGCCATCGTCCGCCGGCCCAACAGCCTGTCGATCCGCACCGGCGGGTTCGGCCTGGAGTTCGCGCTGACCGGCTCGGAGTATGGCCGCATCGCCGCTGCGGGCGAGATGCTGATCGCGGCCATGGACGAGCGCCTGCCCGGCATCGCCAACACCACCATGTCCTATGCCGCGACCCAGCCCCAGCTCTCGGTGGTGATCGACCGCGAGCGCGCCGCCGATCTCGGCGTCGACATCGACGGCGTCGCCGCCACGCTCAAGGCGATGATCGACGGGCTCGAGGTCGCCGAGCTCAATGTCGAGGACGAGGCCGTGCCGATCGTCATCCGATCCTCCGCCGGCTCGATCGACGATACAGACGATCTGCGCAACCTGTTCGTGGCGGGCACCGATCACGCCCTTATCCCGCTGTCCTCTCTGGTCTCGGTCGAGGAAGGCGGCGTCGCCGCCGAGCTCGACCGCCGCGTCCAGCGCCGCGCCATCGACTTGGACGCCGATCTCGCCGAGGGCTACGCGCTCAACGAGGCGGTTGCGGATCTCCAGGCGCTGGCCGACGAGGTGCTGCCCCCTGGTATCGACCTGATTCTGCTCGGGCAGGCCCAGGCACTGCAGGAGGCGGAGCACGACATCTGGATCACCTTCGCCATCGCGCTGGTGGTGGTCCTGCTGGTCCTCGCTGCGCAGTTCGAGAGCTTCGCCTCGGCGGCAGTGGTCATGACCACCGTGCCCTTCGGCCTCGCGGCCGCGGTGCTCGCCCTGTGGCTAACCGGAACCTCGCTCAACATATACTCGCAGATCGGGCTGGTGATGCTGGTCGGGCTGATGGCCAAGAACGGCATCCTGATCGTCGAGTTCGCGGACCAGCTCCGCAATGCCGGCCATTCCGCGGCCGACGCTGCCTACGAGGCGGCGATGGTGCGCTTGCGCCCGGTTACCATGACGATGCTCTCCACCATCCTCGCGGGCATGCCCCTGGTGCTGTCCGGCGGCCCCGGCGCCGAGGCGCGCCAGTCCATCGGCTGGGTCGTGGTCGGCGGGCTGGGCTTCGCCATCCTGGCCACGATTTTCCTGACGCCGTTGGCTTACCGCTTCATCGCGCCCTTGGCGCGCTCGCGCGGCGATTTCGGGCGCGCGCTCGAGGCCGAGCTCGACGCCTCGCGCGGCCGCGCGTCGCCCGAGGCTGCCGAGTGAGGCGGTTGCGAGCCGGACTGTGTCCGCTCGTGCCGGCTCTCGCGCTGCCGCTCGCCGGCTGCTTGACCGTGGGGCCGGACTTCGTGCCGCCCGAGCCCGACGTGCCGTCCGGTTATTCCGCCGCGATCCCCGAGCAGTTCGCCCAGGGGCCGTCCGCCGCCGATTGGTGGGCGCTGTTCGACGATCCCGTGCTCACCGGCCTGGTAGTGCGGGGCGTCGCCGACAATCTCGACGTGCTCGCCGCGGCCAGCCGGGTGCGCGAGGCAGGCGCGCAGGTCGACGCCGCCGAAGCCGAGCTGTTCCCCACCTTCGACCTGTCGGGCGCGGCTGGTGGCGAATGGCGCACCCGGCGCGGCGGCGCGTCGGGCGGCGGCGACCGCAGCGACCGCTCTTCCGGCGACGACACCCGCAGCGCCTCCGCCGAGGCGGCCGGCGCGATCGGCTGGGACCTCGACGTGTTCGGCGGGCTGCGGCGGGCCGAGCAGGCGGCGGTGGCGGATGCCGCCGAGGCCGCCGCGTTGGCCCAGGAGACGCGCCGGATCGTCGCCGCCGGCATCGCCCGTGCCTATGTCGAGCTACGCGCCGCACAGCGCCGTCTGGCATTGACCGAGCAGTCGCTGGCGCTGCAGGAGCGCACGCTGACCGTGGTTCGCTCCCAGGTCGACGCCGGCCTGGCGCCCGAGCTCGACCGGTTGCGCGCGCGGGCGGCGGTCGCCGACCTGCGTGCCGATCTCGGCCCCCTGCGCGCCGAGATCGACCGCTTCACCAACGCGCTCGCCGTGCTGGTCGGGGAGGCGCCGGGCGCGCTGTCGGCGGAGCTGAACGAGCCGGCGCCGATCCCCGTGCCCACTGCGAGCGCGGCAATTGGCGCGCCCGCGGACATCGTGCGCCGCCGTCCCGACATCCGCGCCGCCGAGTTCGCGTTCGCCTCGGCCACGGCGGAAGTCGGTGTCGAGGAGGCGGATCTGTACCCCAGCTTCTCGCTTCCGGGTACCCTGTCTGTCGGGGTCTCAGGCCTGGGCACCTCGGCGCTGGTCACCACCGTGCTGCGCGCCCTGTCGCTGACCGTCGACTTCCCGTTGTTCGACGCCGGCCGGCGCCGCGCCGAGGTGACAGCGGCCGAGGAGCGCGTGGTCCAGGCCTCGCTGGCCTACCGCTCGACCCTGCTCGCCGCGCTCGAGGAGGTCGAGGCCGCGCTGCTCGACCACGAGGCCGCGCGCGACCGCCGCGCCGCCCTGGCCGACGTCGTCGACAACAACCGACGCGCCTTCGAGCAGTCGCGCGCACTCTACGGCCAGGGCCTGAGCGACTTCCTCGACGTGCTCGACAGCCAGCGCGAATGGAACGATTCGCTCCAGCAGCTTGCCCTGGCCGAACGCGACCTCGCCCTATCGGTGGTCGACGCCTACGCCGCCATCGGCGGCCCGCCGCCGGAGGCGCCGGCCTCGCCAGGCACCTGACCCCCCTCGTCACGGGGGGAATGGGCTCGGAACGGTCCCAGACCTTCACCCGGCCCGGCAGATCACCATGCCGATGGAGAAGCCCTCGCGCAGCCGGTCGCCGTAGCGCGGATAGCGCCCGGCGCGCAGGTCGCCGAGCCCTGCATCCGACACAGCGGCCGCGCGCGGCCGGACGCGCCCCTGTCGCACCGCCTCGGCCATCGCCTGGGGCGCCGCGGTGAAGATCCGCCCGCGACGCACCGAACTGGCCACGGTCACGCCGACGACCTGTCCGCGTGCGTCGAAGGCGGGCCCGCCGCTGATGCCGCCGAGCGACGAGAAGTTCGGCTGCCGGTCGACCTCGGCCCAGGCCAGCACCGGCGTGACGCCGGAGATCGCGCCCGTGAGCTGCATCCGCCGACGGCCCATCAGGCTCGACATCGCGTCGCCCGGCTTGCCGCCCGGGAAGCCCAGATGGAAGCCCGTGTCGCCGATCTTCAGCGCGCCGGCGTCGAGCTGCACCGGGACCGACGGCCCCGTGCGCTCGGTTCGGACGATCGCCACGTCCGCCGAGGGATGCTCGTAGACGCGCTCGGCCCGCAGACCGCTTCGCGGCCCGGTCAGGACGCCGAGCTTCCGGCACGCATGGGTCACGTGCCGCGCGGTCATCCAGATGCCGTCGGCGATGGCGAAGGCGGTGCCCGAGCTGTCGACCTGTTGTCCGGCATCCACCGTGAAGGTCGGGTCGGCGGGCGACGCGCCGGGCAGCGCCGCGCCCTCGGGCGCGTCGGGCTCGGGCGGCGGCAGCGGGTCCTCCCGTTCGGGCACCGGCCGCCGCTCGGGCAGCAGCCCGTCGCCCAGCAGCATCTGCTCCGCCAGCGAGAACAGGAAGATGGCCGCCGCGATCCAGAGATAACGGCTCATCGGCTAGCTGCCCACGGCCGCGGCCACGACCGACGCCACGGCCAGCTTGCCGGCGATCACAGCCAGCGCCGCCGCGATCTCGCCCTTTTCGATGCGCGCCGAGACGTCGCGGATCAAGAGGTCGACGAAGCGGAATCCGGCGATCTGCAGCACGACGGTCACCGCGCCCCAGACCACGATGTCCAGCGCGCTGATACTGGTCGCCAGGCAGAAGGCCAGCGGGATCGCCAGCCCCAGCACCGCGCCCAGGAAGGCGAGTCCCGCGGCGACGTTGCCGTCGCGGATCAGCGCGATGTCCCGCCACGGCGTCACCAGCGTGTACAGCCCCACCCCCACGACCAGGATGCCCAACGTGACCGCTATGTGCAGCAGCAGGAAGGGCAGGCCGGACAGCAGGCTCTGAAGCACGGGCTCGACGGCGTCCATGGCGGTCTCCTCGGGCGATGGCAACGACAGCGCGGAGTGTATCGGATTCCACGACGCCGCTGCACGCGCCCGGGGCTTTACCTCGCGGCTTGGCGACAGACATCATGGGGGACGAGGAGGGACCATGAACGACAGCGACGACAGCGTCGGATCGGACATCCGCGAGCTCATCTACGTCACCGACCCGATGTGCTCGTGGTGCTACGGCTTCTCGCCGGCGATGGCGCAGGTGCGCGACGCCTTCGGCGAACGCGCGCCGCTTCGCGTCCTGCTCGGCGGCCTGTTCCCGGGCACCGAGAAGCCGCTCGACGCCGACGGCAAGGCGACCGTGCGCGAGCATTGGGAGCATGTCGCCGAGGCGACAGGGCAGGAATTCGACTACGGGTTCTTCGGCCGCGAGGGCTTCGTCTACGACACCGAGCCCGCCTGCCGCGCCGTGGTCGTCGTGCGCGCGCTGCGGCCGGGCGCCGAGTTCGACTATCTGCGCGCCGTCCACGCCGCCTTCTACGCCGAGAACCGCGACGTCACCGACCCCGCCGTGCTCGCAGCGCTGGCCGAGCCCTTCGGCTTCACCGCCGACGAATTCACGAACGCCTTCCGCTCGCAGGAGGCGCGCAAGGCGGCCTGGCAGGACTTTCAGACCGCCCGCCATCTCGGCATCTCCAGCTTCCCCACCTTGCTTGCCCGCGAGGGCAGCCAGGCCACCCTGGTCACCATGGGCTGGCGCCCCTACGAGGAGGTCGAGCGTGCGCTGGAGGTCTGGCTCGGCGAGACGCGGGTGCACTGAGGAACGCACCACCCTCGCGAACGGCGTCCCAGGGGTGACACGGCCGCTCCCCGCCCGTAGATTGCGCAGCGCACAATCCGGGCCCTCGCGGGAGGCGGTTCCATGGCCGACAAATACGACCTGGTGGTGATCGGAGGCGGTCCCGGCGGCTACGTGGCCGCCATCCGCGCGGCGCAGCTCGGGATGAAGGTCGCCTGCGTCGAGAAGCGCAAGGCATTGGGCGGCACCTGCCTCAATGTCGGCTGCATCCCGTCGAAGGCGCTGCTCCAATCCTCGCACCTCTACCATCAGGCGCAGCACGGCCTCGGCGAGCACGGCATCGAGGTGCAGAAGCTCGCCCTCGACCTGAAGACGATGCTCGCGCGCAAGGACAAGGTGGTGAAGGCCAACACCGACGGCGTCGCCTTCCTGTTCAAGAAGAACAAGGTCGAGTGGAAGACCGGCGCCGGCAAGATCGAGGGTCCGGGCAAGGTCTCGGTCGGCGGCAAGGAGACGCTCGAGGCGAAGAACATCCTCATCGCCACCGGCTCCGAGACCGCGACGCTCCCCGGGCTCGAGATCGACGAGAAGCGCATCCTCACCTCCACGGGCGCGCTCGAGCTCTCGAAGGTGCCCAAGTCGATGGTGGTGATCGGCGCCGGCTATATCGGGCTCGAGATGGGCTCGGTCTGGGCGCGGCTGGGCACGAAGGTCACGGTGGTCGAGTATCTCGACCGCATCGTGCCCGGCATGGACAGCGAGATCGCCAAGCAGTTCCACCGCATCCTCGGCCGCCAGGGGCTCGAGTTCCGGCTCGGCTCCAAGGTCACGAGCGCCGAGGCGCAGAAGACCCAGGTCAAGCTCACGGTCGAGCCGTCCAAGGGCGGCGAGGCCGAGGAGCTCAAGGCCGAGACGGTGCTGGTCGCCGTCGGCCGCAAGCCGCACACCGAGGGCCTCGGCCTGCGCGAGCTCGGTGTCGAGCTCGACGACCGCGGCTTCATTCAGGTCGACGGGCGCTACCGCACCAACGTCGACGGCATCTGGGCCGTCGGCGACGTCATTCCCGGTCCGATGCTGGCGCACAAGGCCATGGAGGAGGGCGTCGCGGCGGCCGAGCACATGGCCGGCAAGGCGGGGCACGTCAACTACGAGACCTGCCCCGGTATCGTCTACACCTGGCCCGAGGTTGCCTCGATCGGTGCCACGGAGGACCAGCTGAAGGAGGACGGCGTCGCGTACAACGTCGGCAAGTTCCCGTTCTCCGCCAACGCCCGCGCGCGCTGCAACGGCGACACCGACGGCCTGGTCAAGATCCTCGCCGACAAGAAGACCGACCGCATCCTCGGCGTCCACATCCTGGGTCCCGAGGCCGGAAACTTGATCCACGAGGCCGTGGTGGCGATGGAGTTCGGCGGCTCGGCCGAGGACCTCGCGCTGTCCTTCCACGGCCACCCCACCCTCAACGAGGCCGTGCACGAGGCCGCCCTCGCCGTCGGCGGCCGCACGATCCACATATAGGCGGGTGCGCCGTCCTCGCAATCGGCGCCCATCAACCACAGAGACACAGAGGACACAGAGGAAGCGCAGAGATTCGGCTCCGCGCCGCATCGCGGCGCAATGAGAATCCTCTGTGCTTCCTCTGTGTCCTCTGTGTCTCTGTGGTGACCCGCCTTCACCGTCGCCCGAGACGAGTGCCGGGAACCTCTCCTCACTGCCGCGCATCTACCCCCTCGGAGCCGCGGCGCACCGACCGCGGAGCGCAACCCGCACCCCAGTGGGAGGAGGAGACATGAAAGCCAAGCACACGCTGATCGCCGCCGCCGCGCTGGCGCTCGCCGGCACCCCGGCGCTCGCCGCCGACATGGGCATGGCGCCGCCAGGCGGCGACTACAAGCCGGTCGCCGACCTTGTCGCGCTGCCCGAGTTCATCCCGGGCATCGGCACGCTCTACGTCCAGCCGGCGACGCTGCCCGAGGGGCCGTTCCTGGCCTATGACCGGGAGGGCAGGCTGGTCAGCACCGTCTACATGGTGCCGCTCGAGAAGATGCAGGACCAGGCCAGGATCGACGACCTGGCCACGGGCGGCGAGACGGTCGACCATGTCGACCTCTACTACAACGCCGGCCATCCCGGCGTGGAGGTGCCGCACTACCACATCGTGCTGTGGCACGTCGCCGACGAGAGCGTGGTCGCGGCCGAATGACCGCGCTCACGCGCCGCGCGGCGCTCGGGTCCGGCGGGCTGCTGCTCGCCGGGCTCGCGCTGCCCGCGCTGCTGCGCGCCGCGCCGGAGCCGCTCACCGTCGAGCTGCGCTCCGACCCCGACGGCGCCTCTGTCTGGTTCGACCCGGTGGGGCTGTTCGTTGAGCCCGGCCGGCCGGTCCGCTGGGTCAACCGCGAGAACGTCCACACGGTCACCGCCTACCACCCGGCCAACGGCAAACGCGCCCTGCGTATGCCCGAGGCCGCCGAGCCCTGGGACTCGGGCTACCTGGTCGACCCCGGCGCGGTGTTCGAGCGCCGCTTCGAAATCCCCGGCGTCTACGACTACTTCTGCATCCCGCACGAGGCCGCCGGCATGGTCGGCCGCCTGGTGGTGGGCGAGCCCACCGGCCCCGGCGCCGAGCCCTTCGAGTACTTCCGCGCCCGCGATCCCGCGCCGGACTGGACCCCGGTCCCCGAGCCCGGCCGCGCCATCCTGCCCGACCCCGCCGAGATCGTGCGCAAGGGCGCGGTGCCGCACCCGCGGTCGTAGCGGGCCGGCGCGGCGGTGCGTCCCCCTGCCGCCCCGTCACCTTGCCGCGCCCGGACCGCAATGCTATTGGCAGCCGCGGCCCGAGGGGCGCGCAACGCGGCTGGCGTGCCGCGCCATGGGCCGGGCGAACCGGGGACGTGAGGGGGATGGCTGATCCGCTGCGACGGGTGCTCCGGGCCTTCGGCCGCGACCTCGCGGACCACCCGCCGCGCGGGCCGCACTGGCGCTCGCTGGTCCGGCTGCTCGACAGTGCGAGCGTGGACGTCGTGCTCGATATCGGGGCCAATGTCGGCCAGTACGCCCGCACCCTGCGCGCCGCGGGCTATCGCGGCCGCATCGTCTCGTTCGAGCCCCAGTCGGTCGCCCACGCCGCGCTCGCCGCCGCCGCGGCGCGCGACCGGGGCTGGACCGTCGCCCCGCGCATGGCGCTGGCCGAGCGCGCCGGCGAGGTGACCCTCAACGTCTCCAACGAATCCGACATGTCCTCGATCCTGCCGCTGACCGGGGGCTTCCTCGCGGTCTCGCCCACCTCGCGCACCGTCACCACCGAGACCGCTCCCGCCGCCCGGCTCGACGACGTCGCCGCCGACTATCTCGGCCCCGGCGACCGTCCCTTCCTCAAGCTCGACACCCAGGGCTACGAGCGCCAGGTGCTCGCCGGCGGCCCCGAGACGCTGGCCCGCGCCGTCGGCCTCCAGGTCGAGCTCTCGCTCGTCCCGCTCTACCAGGGCGAGACGCTGTGGCGCGAGATGGTCGACTGGCTGATGGGCCAGGGCTTCGCGCCGTGCCTGTTCGTCCCCGGCTACTACAGCCGCCATATGGGCCGGATGCTGCAGTTCGACGCCGTCCTGCTGCGCGGCTGAGTCATGTCGTCCACCATGTCCCCGGAGCAGCGCCGCCTCGTGGCCGGCATGTTCACGGCCCACGTGCTGGGCATGCTGGGCAGTTCGGCCTACCCTGCGCTGCTGCCCGAGCTGCGCGCGCTGTGGGGACTGAGCGCGTCCGAGGCCGGCTGGATCTCGGGCGTCTATTTCGCCGGCTACGTCGCCGGCGTGCCGCTCCTGGTCACGCTCACCGACCGGGTCGACCCGCGAACCATCTACCTCGCCTCGACCGCGCTGACCGGGGCGGCTTTCGCCGGCTTCGCCCTGTTCGCCGACGGCTTCTGGTCGGCGCTGATCCTGCACGTCTGGCCCGGCTTCGGCCTCGCCGGCACCTTCATGGTCGGCCTGCGCGTCCTGACCGACCGGATGGAGGGCGCGGCGCAGACCCGCGCCACCTCGGTCTACACCTCGGGCTATGCGGCGGGGATGAGCCTGTCCTTCTTCGCCGCCGGCGAGATCGCCGCCACGGTCGGCTGGCGCTGGGCGTTCGGCGCCGCGGCGCTGGGCGCGGTGGCGGCCTTGGCCGTGGCAGCGGTCGCCGCGCGCGGGCCCGCGCCGGCGCGGCCGGAGCGCAACGAGACCCATTTCCTCGACTACCGCCCCGTCCTGCGCAACCGCGAGGCGCTGGGCTACATCCTGGCCTACGGCGCCCATGTCTGGGAGCTGTTCGGCGCCCGCGCCTGGGTTGTCGCCTTTCTGACCTACGCCATGGCCGGCGCGTCGGCCGAGGAGCGCTGGATCGCCCCCACGGTCGTGGCGGCACTGTTCACGCTGGTGGGCGTGCCCGCCTCGATCGCGGGCAACGAGCTGTGCCTGCGCCTCGGCCGCCGCGCCACCCTCACCGGCATCATGGTGGTCTCGGCCGTGGTTTCCGCCGTCGTGGGCTTCACCGCCGACTGGGGCTACGGCGCGGTGGCGCTGGTCGCGCTGGTCTACGGCATGGTTCTGATGGCCGACTCGGCCTCGCTCACCGCCGGCACCGTGCTCGCCGCCGACCC
>CAZMTC010000055.1:0-17088 GCA_964569105.1 uncultured Alphaproteobacteria bacterium
AGCTTGTCGAGCGCCGCATGGGCCGCGCCGCCGTCGATCGACGCCGCGGCGCGCTCCACCCCTTCTTTCAGGTCGTTCGCCGCGCCGCCGATGACAAGCGCGGCGGCGGCGTTGAGCAGCACGAAGTCGCGGAACGGCCCGGGCTCGCCCGAGAGCAGGGCGACGATGGCGCGGGCGTTGTCCTCGGGCTCGCCGCCCTTGAGCCGGTCGGCGCTCACGGTCGCGAGGCCGACGTCGCCGGGCGACAGCTCGAAGGTCGTGACCTTGCCGTCCGCCAGTTCCGCGACCCAGGACGGGCCGGTCAGCGTCAGCTCGTCGAGCCCGTCGGAGCCGTGCACCACCCAGGCGCGCTCCGAGCCCAGCTTGCCCAGCGTCGTCGCGATCGGCTCGAGCCAGTCGCGCGCGAACACGCCGACGAGCTGGCGCTTGACGCCCGCCGGGTTCGAGATCGGGCCGAGGATGTTGAAGATCGTGCGCGTCCCCAGCTCGACCCGCGTGCCGGCGACGTGGCGCATGGCGCCGTGATGCCGCGGCGCCATCATGAAGCCGATGCCGGCCTCGCGCATCGCGCGCTCGATCAGCGTGAAATGGGCGTCGAGGTTGACGCCCAGCGCGGTGAGCACGTCGGCCGAGCCCGAGCGCGAGGAGAAGGCGCGGTTGCCGTGCTTGGCGACCGGCACGCCCGCGCCCGCCACGACCAGCGCCGAGGCGGTCGAGACGTTGAAGGTGCCCGCCGCGTCGCCGCCGGTACCGACCGTGTCGATGGCGTTTGCGGGCGCGGAGAGAGGGGTCATCTTGGCGCGCATGGCGCGGGCGGCGCCGGCGATCTCGTCGATGGTCTCGCCGCGCACGCGCAGCGCCATCAGGAAGCCGCCCATCTGCGCGGGCGTGGCGTCGCCCGACATCATGATGCCGAACGCCTCCTCGGCCTCGGCCTCGCTCAGCGGCGCGCCGGTGGCGGCCTTGGCGATCAGCGCCTTCATCGCGGTCATGTCCTGGGCCATCGCGCGCCCCGCCCGAAAGGAGTTGGACGAGCGGTATAGCAAATCGGTTGACCAAGCGGAAAGGGCTCGGCTTGACCTTCCAGTTACTGGAAGGTCTATCTCGATCGGCAGCGGAATTCCGTCGCAAGGACCAGTGCCATGGACGCCCACTCCGAGCGCGCCGACGAGGACAATCAGAAAGCGTGCTGCGGCCACGCCCGTCACGGCCACGGCGAGGGCGAAGCGCGGGCCAACGCCGACAGCGCCGCGGTCTATGTCTGCCCGATGTGCCCGGGGGTGGAGAGCGACCGGCCCGCCGCGTGCCCGAAATGCGGCATGGCGCTGGAGCCCAACCCGGCGGCGGCCGGGCGGCAGCGGCGCAAGGTCCGGTACACCTGCCCGATGCACCCCGAGGTGGTGCGCGACGAGCCCGGCGAGTGCCCGAAATGCGGCATGGCGCTCGAGCCCATGGGCGCGCCGGCGGAGGAGGAGGGGCCGAGCCCTGAGCTGCTCTCGATGACCCGGCGCTTCTGGGTCGGCGTCGCGCTCTCGGTGCCGGTGCTGGTCATCGCCATGGGCGGCATGATCCCGGGCAACCCGCTGCCCGATCTCATGAGCAAGGGCGCGTGGCACTGGGTCGAGCTGGTCCTGGCGACGCCGGTCGTGCTGTGGGGCGGCTGGCCGTTCTTCCAGCGCATGTGGTCGTCGCTCGTCACCCTGAACCTCAACATGTTCACGCTGATCGGCATCGGCACCGGCGTGGCCTGGGCCTATTCGGTGGTGGCGACGGCGGCGCCGGGGATCTTCCCGGCCTCGTTCCGCGGCGAGGGCGGCGAGGTGGGCGTCTATTTCGAGGCCGCGGCGGTGATCGTGACCCTGGTGCTGCTGGGCCAGGTGCTGGAGCTGCGCGCGCGCGAGCGCACCGGCGACGCGATCCGCGCGCTGCTCGACCTCGCGCCCAAGACCGCGCGGCGCATCGGCGACGACGGCAAGGAGGCCGACGTGCCGCTCGACGCGGTCGAGGCCGGCGACCGGCTGCGCGTGCGCCCGGGCGAGGCGGTACCGGTCGACGGCACGGTCGAGGAGGGGAATTCGACCGTCGACGAGTCGATGATCACCGGCGAGGCCATGCCGGTGAAGAAGCGCCCCGGCGACACGGTGACCGGTGCCACGGTCAACCAGGCCGGCGGCTTCGTCATGCGCGCCGAGAAGGTGGTCGGCGACACGGTGCTCGACCGCATCGTCACCATGGTCGCCCAGGCGCAGCGCTCGCGCGCGCCGATCCAGCGGCTCGCCGACGTGGTCGCCGGCTGGTTCGTGCCGGCGGTGGTCGGCGTGGCGGCGGTCACCTTCGTGGTGTGGTCGGTCTGGGGGCCGGAGCCGGCCATGGCCTTCGGGCTGCTCAACGCCGTGGCGGTGCTGATCATCGCCTGCCCCTGCGCGCTGGGCCTGGCGACGCCGATGTCGATTATGGTCGGCACCGGCCGCGGCGCGCAGATGGGCGTGCTGTTCCGCGACGCCGAGGCGCTGGAGGGCTTCGAGCGCATCGACACCGTCGTCGTCGACAAGACCGGCACCCTGACCGAGGGCAAGCCGAGCGTGACGGCGGTCGAGCCGGCGGAGGGCTCGGAGCTGGACGAGGAGGGCCTGCTGCGCCTGGCGGCGGCGCTCGAGCGCGGCTCGGAGCATCCGCTGGGCGCGGCGATCGTCGGCGCGGCCAGCGACCGGGGCGCGTCGCTGCCCGAGGCCAGGGACTTCGAGACGGTCAGCGGCAAGGGCGTGCGCGGCACGGTCGACGGCAAGGCGGTGGCGCTGGGCAACGCGGCGATGATGGAGGCCGAGGGCGTCGACGTGGCCGCGCTGACGGATCGCGCCGAGGCGCTGCGCGGCGAGGGCGCGACGGTGGTGTTCGTCGCGGTCGACGGCGCGCCGGCCGGGCTGATCGCGGTGGCCGACCCGGTCAAGGAGAGCACGCCCGACGCCCTGGCGTCGCTGCACGAGGAGGGCATCGCGGTGGTCATGCTGACCGGCGACGCGCGCGCGACGGCCGAGGCGGTGGCGCGGAAGCTCGGCATCGACCGGGTCGAGGCCGAGGTGCTGCCCGAGGACAAGGCGCGGATCGTGAAGGAGCTGCAGGCGGAGGGCCGCCGGGTGGCGATGGCCGGCGACGGCATCAACGACGCGCCGGCGCTGGCGCAGGCCGACATCGGCGTCGCCATGGGCACGGGCACCGACGTGGCGATGGAGAGCGCGGGGGTGACCCTGGTCAAGGGCGATTTGCGCGGCCTGGCGCGGGCGCGGCGGCTGTCGCGCGCGACCATGCGCAACATCCGCCAGAACCTGGTGTTCGCCTTCCTTTACAACGCGCTGGGCTTGCCGATCGCGGCGGGCGTGCTGTTCCCCGTGTTCGGCCTGCTGCTCAGCCCGATGATCGCCGCGGCGGCGATGAGCCTGAGCTCGGTGTCGGTGGTCGGGAACGCGCTGCGACTGCGCACGGTGCGGATGTGAGACGGCGGCGTCCGAGGCGCGGTCGCGCCCCGGCGGCCGCCCGGCGACCCGAAGTGGAGCGAACCGAAGCGGAAAGGACCATGCGATGCGACGGATGACCTTTTGGGCCGCGCTGGCGGCGGCGCTCGCGCCCGCCGCGGCCCTGGCCCAGCAATCGGGCCCGTACCAGGGCCACATGATGTGGGACGGCGGCTGGCACGGCTGGATCTTCGGGCCGCTGATGATGCTGGCCTTCTTCGTGCTGGCGGTGGTGGTCGTGGTGCTGGTGGTACGCTGGCTGACCGGTCACGGCGGCGGCGGTGGGGCGCCGGGCGGCAGGACGCCGCTGGACATCCTCGAAGAACGCTACGCCCGCGGCGAGATCGACAAGGACGAGTTCGAGGAGCGGCGGCGGACGCTGAAGGGGTGACGTCGGAGCGCCCATGACCCGCACCCACACCTACGACCGCGTCGCGCGGCTTTACGACCTCCTCGACCTGCCGTTCGAGGCGCTGCGATACCGGCCGATCCGGCCGGCGCTGTTCGAGGGGCTGGCGGGGGCGATCCTCGACGCCGGGATCGGCACCGGCCACAACATGCCGTTCTACCCGCCGGGCGCGCGGGTGACCGGGATCGACATCAGCCCGGCGATGCTGCGCCGCGCCCGCGCCCGGCGCGACCGGCTGGAGCTCGACGTGGCGCTGTGCCGGATGGACGTCGCGGCGATGGCCTTCGCCGACGACAGCTTCGACCACGCGGTGGCGACCTTCGTGTGCTGCGTGCTGCCCGAGGACCGGATGCGCCCGGCGCTGCGCGAGCTCGCCCGCGTGGTGCGCCCCGGCGGCACCATCCGCCTGCTCGACTACCGCCTGTCGCGCCGCCCGCTGCGCCGCCTGGCCCAGCGCCTGACCGCGCCTTGGGTGCGCTGGGCCTACGGCGCCGAGCTCGATCGCGACACTGCCGGCGCGGCCGAGGCCGAGGGGCTGCGCGTGACACGGCGGCGGTTCCTGGCCGCGGACGTTGTGGAGATGGTCGAGGTGGGGGTGTAGCGCCTGAGCGCCGGGCGGCGGTTGTCTCGCGAAGATTCTCGTCGGACGCGAAGCGGAAATCTCCGCAACGATCGTGGCTATAGAGCGGGAGCTGGAACAGCGGACGGGTTTGAAGGAAGGGTGAGCCGCGACCGTCAATTGCGACGATGCAACGCTTGCCATAAATTAACATCGCTCTCTACACTCTCTCAGTGCATGAAGGGAGTAGGTTCATGGCAAGCATAGAATTTTGCATCCCTGAGATCATCGCAGACAAAATTTCTGTCAGTAAGATTTACCAGAACATCGGGGCGAACGGTCGCCCAACCAGTTTCGGGCTTGATATCAGCCTTGACGAGTTAGATCTTCGAAAATCTCTGCGGTCCAGGGAATTGCCGGCTCTCAGCGTAAAACTTGAGGATACCCTTGCGCAGTGGAGCAAGCGGTATGAAAAGCACGTCGAGCACCAGTACAAACTGAACCGGGAGCAAGAAGCGGATCGGCTCAATGAGGAACTCATCGCCACAATGGAGCGGCTTTCGCGGATCCTGCGTGACACCCTAGATGTGGATGATCGCGTCAATTGGGAGCGCCTCAAGTCGTACGGCGGTTTCTCTATTGAAGCCAAGAAGCTCTTTGATGGAGAACCGCCGGAGCGCTTCTCCCATACCACTTTCTTTGAGGACAGAGGGGTGACAGGGCTTGCCGCATTAGAGTATCCCGCAGAGCCAACACGCGATATCGCCAAAAAATGTGTCGGACTTTTAGTGCGCCTTTTTATGCCGAAAAAGGTGGATGACAAGCTCTCCGAATTGAAGCGTGAATGGGATGCCGAGGTGAAGACGATCGATGAGGCTCGGCGACGCTACGAGAATCTCAAGGCCGAGTTTGAACAGGCTCAAGAACGGCAAAACTCAGCGATTGACAGCCTCCGAGCCCGATACTTGGACGGTGATCCGGGCGCCGTTGAAGAGCATATCGACGTTGTCTTTCAGAACTCCCAATACCCCGACGAGATTCCAAGGAATTGGGAAACGGAATATCGCGCCGGTGATCGAATTTTGGTTGTCAATATCGAGTTGCCGATACCTGAGAAACTGCCTACCGACGAAAGTTACAAGTATATAAAGTCGCGGGATGAAATAGAAGCCAAGCCGATGGTTGAATCAAAGAAGAGAAAGATCTACGATGACGTTATCTATCAGATAATCCTCCGTACCATGCACGAAATTTTTGAATCGGATGTGACTGACGTTATCGACGCTTCAGCTGTTAACGGCTACGTCGACGCGATTAACCCGGCAACGGGCAAGCGCGAACTAAAGACGATTGCTTCGATATCCGCCAACAAGGATGCATTTGAGGAGGTGGACCTTTCTAAGATTGATCCGAAGGCCACCTTTAAGCACTTCAAAGGCGTAGCCGCTGCGAGGTTGGCCGATCTGGCAGCAATTCCGCCTGTGATTCAGATGGATAGGACCGATAAACGGTTCATCGAAGGCGAGGACGTTGCCCAATATCTCGATGAAAGTGTCAATATTGCTGCCATGCCTTGGCAGGACTTTGAATATCTTATCCGGGAGATATTCCATAGCGAGTTCTCAGCTTCTGGCGGTGAGGTCCAGGTGACCCAGGCCAGCGCTGACGGTGGCGTAGATGCGATCGCGTTCGACCCCGATCCAATTCGTGGGGGCAAGATCGTCATCCAGGCGAAGCGTTACACCAACACCGTCGGTGTCTCAGCTGTAAGAGATTTGTATGGCACAGTCCTCAACGAGGGAGCCTCAAGCGGAATTCTTGTAACGACCTCCAGCTACGGAAAAGACGCGTATGAATTCGCTAAGAACAAGCCGCTGAAGCTCCTAAATGGGAGCAATCTGCTATCATTGCTGGAGCGCCATGGGCACCGCGCGCGTATCGACTTGGCTGAGGCGAAACAATTGGCGCGACCGTAGACCAACATCTCCCGAACAACCGGAACACGGGGAGGGCAGCATGAGCGACGGCTACGGCTACAAGGACATCCTGGTCCATGTCGACGACGGCGAGGCGGCCAGGGCGCGGTGCGCGCTGGCGGGGCGGCTGGCGGCGGACCACGACGCGCATCTCAAGGGCGTGTTCGTCGCGCCGGTCTACACCATCGCCCCGTACCTCGCGGTCGAGGCGACGCCGGCGATCCAGCGGGTTCACGAGGAGCAGGTCGCGGCGGCGCGGGAGACGGCCGAGGCAACCTTCGCCGAGGCGGCGGAGGCGGCGGGCGCACGCTCCGAATGGGTCGCCACCGAGGACCGTGCCGACGACGTCGTCGCCATGATGGCGCGCTATGCCGACCTGGCCGTGGTCGGGCAGACCGACCCTCGGGGCGAGGTGCCGGTCGGTTTCGAGGGGCTGGCGCAACACACCTTCATGGCCTCGGGCCGGCCGGTGCTGGTGGTGCCCTACACGGCGCGCGGCGACGTGGCGCTCGACGGCCGCGCGGTGGTGGCGTGGGACGGCAGCCGCGAGGCGGCGCGGGCGGCGAACGATGCGCTGCCGCTGCTGCGCGCGGCGAGCGAGGCGGTGGTGCTGGTGATCGAGAGCGCCGAGCTCCACCCCGAGCTGGGCGACCTGCCCGGCGCCGACATCGCGACCCATCTGGCGCGCCACGGCGTCACCGTCACCGCCGAGCGCGAGCGCAGCGGCGACCAGCGCCTGGGCGGGCAGGTGATCGGCTTCGCCAAGGACGACATCGAGGGCGGCGACCTGCTGCTCTCCGAGATCGCCGACATGGGCGCGGGGCTCCTGGTGATGGGCGGCTACGGCCGCTCCCGCCTGCGCGAGGTGCTGTTCGGCGGCATGCCCCAGCACGTGCTCGAGCACATGACCGTGCCGACGCTGTTCTCGCATTAAGGGGTGCGTCTCGGCACCCGCGGCGCCGGTCGCTCTCCCTTGCGGCGCGCGGCCGCATCGCGCATGATGCGGCTGCGGGCGGCGTGTGCCCGCAATCGCGGAGGGGGCGCACCATGGACCTGTTCACGCTCGAAAACCCGATCTTCGTGACCTATGCCGTCGCCGCGGCGCTCGCCGCGCTCAAGGTGATGGGTCAGGGGTGGGTGACCGTCGTGCGGATGATGTCGGCGGGCGGCGGGTTCGCCGCACCCGAGGACCTGCGCGCGGGGCCGCTTAACCGCGACCCCAGACCCGAGCAGCTCGCGCCCAACGAGGCGGTCGAGCGGTCGCGGCGGATGCACCGCAACGACCTCGAGAACATCCCGGCGTTCTGGGCCGCGGGGCTCCTGTTCGTCGCGGTCGAGCCGCCGCTGGTGTGGGCATGGGTGTTTATGGGCGGCTTCGTGGCCGCGCGGGCGCTGCATGCGGTGGCTTACGCGACGGCACAGCGCCACGAGGTGCGGGCCACGTTCTGGACCGTGGGCTCGCTCGCCGTGATCGCGATGGCGGTGTGGGTGCTGGTCGTGGCGCTGGCCGGGGTGTGAGCGCGCGCCGGCGGCCCACCCGACAGGACCGGGACGGCGGCCGAAACTGTCGGGGAATTTGCCGGTCTGCAGTCGCGGAATGTCAGAATTTTTTACAGTGAGGCGCTTCGCCTCTCCGTAGAGGCCCGGATTCGCTGCACACGCGCGGGTGGCACGCGGATTGCGTGTGTTAACCGTACGGTCTTTGCCGTGCCGCCGGGCGACGGGTGGGGACGGTGCGGGACACGAACGAGGCCGCGCTTCGAACCGCGGACCGACAGGAACCGAAAACGAGGGGAGTATTCGATGAGACTTGGACTGATGGGACTCGCCGGCGCGCTGGCCGCGGCGGCGACAATGGCCACGCCGACGCCGGCGTCGGCGCTGTCGTTCGACCAGAACGTGACGCCGGACGTCATCTTCGGCACGGGCAACGCCAACGGGGCGTTCACCGTCGACCAAAACAACGGCATCGAGCTGGGCCTGCGCGGCAAGCTGCGCTTCAACGACAGCAACGACCCCGAAAACACCTTCAACAGCCTGGGCAACGGCACCTATCGGTTCCGCGCCGGCCTGCCGCCGACCGGGTTCGGATTTGCGCCCGGCTCGACCTCGACGGCGCGCTGGAGCTTCGAATGGTCGATCAATTCGGACTATGACGACAGCTCCGGCTTTGCCCTCAACGACCTGCTCTACCTGATCGAGATCGACTTCGATCCCAGCGCGGGGACCAATTTCCTGGGCTTCGACCCGATCAACCTCGCGTTCGCCGATCACGCCATCGGCGACAACAGCACCGGCAACGGCGGGGGCGCGACGGCGAGCGACGATAGCGAGTACGCGGCCCTGATCGGCGCCAACAACGTCGCGCAGAACTCGTGGAACATGGAGTTCTTCGACGATGCGGGAGCCGGCTTCCCGTTCGACGGGCGGACCCCGGGCGTCTACGACTTCCGGCTCAGCGCGTTCGACCAGAACGAGGTCCTGCTGGCGAGCACGGAAATCTCCATCGTCGCCGTCCCCGTGCCGGCGACGCTGGCGCTGTTCGGCGTCGGGCTCGGCCTGCTGGGCTGGGGACTCCGCCGCCGCATGGTCGCCTGACCCCATGGTGCCGGACCCGGGCCGCCCGTTTCTGGCCCGGGTCCGACCGCCGGCGTGTAAAGTCTGCCGACACCCTTCGGCCCGGAAAACGTCGTAAAATTTTACAGATTGCCGGTAACCGCGCGAGGGGTGTGTTCCAAATCGCTTAGCAACCGGGCGTTTCCGGACATGGCCCGGAATTTGCAACCTTTACGTTAACCGAAACGATTCGAGCGACGAATCGGCTCGGGGCGGACCGATCGGCCGGCCAAGAGGGCCACTGCGATGCCGTGGCCACGGCGGTGCGATGGAGGGATCGAACACCGGACGCGACATACAGCGCCAGGAGGGAGCTATGACAGGTACGCCGAACAGGCACATTCGCGCGGGATTGTTCGTTGCCGGCGCCATCTGGCTGATCGCGATCGCAGTCGCCCCGGCCGTCCTCGAGGAGATGAAGGCGGGCGGCGACACCGATGACGCGCGCGCGCCTTTGACCTCCGCCTCCGAGCCGGCCGAGGCCTCGGCGCCGATCCAATCGGCGGCGGCGCCGAGCGAAGCCGGGTATGATTCGATGACCGCGCCCGCGGGTGCTGTCGGCAATGTCGGCAACGCGCAAACCGGCGGCTCCGGCTCGGCATCCGTTATCCGGGACACGGACGACGCCGGCACCGGCAGCGTGGCCGCGACAGGCTGGGCGCCCGGCGGATTCCACGGCGGCGGCGGCTCCTCTGCGGCGACCACGGTGACCGGCGGCGGCGCGGGCGGAGCCGGGATCGGCGGGCCGATCTCGGGTGGAGGCGGCGGCGCTTCGGTGCCGGGTGGCCCGTCCGGGCTGCCGTCGGCAGGCTCGCCCGGAGGACCGGGCGGTTCCAGCGGCTCGGGCGGCGGTTCCGGCGGCTCGAGCGAGACACCGACGCAAACCGATGCGGGCCAGGGAGCCGGTTCGGCGCCCGGCGCCTCGAGCCCGCCGGCTTCGGCCCCTGACGGCGGCGGCTCGGCCGGCTCCGGCGACACGCCGACGCAGACCGCCACGGGACCGGCTCCGTCGAACTCGGGGCCGAGCGATGCGGGCGGCACGCCGCCGCCGAGCGACGTGGTGTCGGGCACCGACCCGGTGGACGGCGACCTGATCATCGGCCCGGGCCAGACGCACAGCCCTGGTCACTCGCCCGGAGAGCAGACAGTGTCCGGCGACTACGTGCTCGACGGCATCTTCGAGGCGGAGCTCGGCGGCACCGAGGCGGGGACCGAGTACGACCAGATCGTCGCTGCTGGCGATGCCATCCTCAACGGGACCATCGACGTCCGGCTGATCGACGATTTCATGCCCGAGACGAACGACATCTTCGACATCATCATCGCCAGTTCGTTCTCGTTCGGCGACGATTTCGCGATCTTCTTCCCCGATCTCACCGACGGCCTGTTCCTGGACTACACGCTGTTCGATCTGGGTGACGACCGCACCGCGTTCCGGTTGACCGCCCAGGAGGGACCGCTCCAGACCGCGAGCACGAACGACTACCCGGGTTTCGCGCAGACCATCCCCGAGCCGTCGACGCTGCTGGTTTTGAGCCTCGGTGTCGCCCTCGCATCGGTCGGCTTCGTGGCAATCCGCCGCCGACCGGCGATCTGAGGAGCCGGCGGCGGCCCGTGGCGAAGTGAAACCCCGGCCGCCCGGGGCCCGGGGCCTCTCGGTCTGGCGCCGCGTCGGTCGGCGAGCTTGACCAACGGGTCGGCGCAGGTGCCGGCGACGTCGTCATTCGGATTGCCGCCGCCGGGGCTCGTCGCCCAGGCGCGTTCGGACACGAAGTCCTCCCGATCCCGGCGCTTTTCGGCCTGCAGGGCCACAACATGGCGTTCATCACCGTGGTCGCCTTCGGTTCGGACGTGCTGATCGTGCGCGCCGCCGCCGCCGTTGGCGGGCCAGGCGCGCGCCGCAACCGGAGCCGCGGGGGCACTACGACGCGGCGCAGCGGCGCGCTTGGGCGCCCGAGATGCCTGCGCCGGAGGATTGGCGAGCGCAACTCGCCGGGCACTGGGGCGTGGTCGCCGAGGTGCCGGACGCGGCGGGCGAGCCGGCGGTGGTCGGTTTCATGACGCTGCGCGCCGACGGCTGCGTCGACCTGGCCTTCGTGGCGCCGGTTGGGATCGGGCAGGGCGTGGGCGGGCGGCTTTACGAGGTCGTCGAGACCGAGGCCCGTCGGCGCGGCCTCGAGCGCCTGTGCGCCGAGGCGAGCCGCATGGCACGGCCCCTGTTCGAGCGCCGCGGCTGGCGCGTCGTGCGCCGGCAGACAGTCGAGCGCGGCGGAGTGGCGCTCGAAAACTTCGTCATGGAGAAGGTGCTGGCGGAATAGGTCGGAGCAGACGCGGCCGGCGGTCGATCGCATCCGGTGCGGGTTTTCCGGCGTGTCTCGTAATTCTATACTCACGGCGGGCAGGATGGAGGAGGGTGGCGATGCCGGTGATCCAGGCGGTGGACAACGCGCTGTCGCTGTTCGTGTTCCGCTTTCACGGCCCGGTCACCGAAGAGGAGGTGGCGAGCGCCATCGACGCGGCGGCGGCGGAGGCCGACCATGCGGGGACCTACCGGAGCCTGCTGATCTTCGAGCAATCAACCGGGCTGTCGGAACTGACCTCGGGGGCGCTCAAGCGGATCAAGGAGCGCATGAAGCTCGTCTATGGGCGGGTATCGGTGCGGCGCCGGGCCGGGGCGGCGGTGCTCGATTCGTCGTTCGACGCCAAGGCGATCATGCCGCTGTGGGGCGCGCTGTGCGAGAGCGATCCGGAGTTGGGGCTGCACTACGAGCTATTCACGGACCTGGAGCCGGCGCGGCGCTGGCTGGGCATCGAGCGCGAGGAGGCCGCCGCGCTGCTCGACCGCGTGGGTGTCGCGGCGGCCTGACGCGATGTCGCTCGAAGGAGTGGGACATGAACATCGGCGAGGTTGCGCGCCACTCCGGCGTGCCCGCGAAGACCATCCGGTACTACGAGAGCATCGGGCTGATCCCGCCCGCCCGTCGCACGGCAGGGGGGTACCGCTCCTACGGGCCGGGCGAGCTCGAGACGCTGCGCTTCATCCGCCACGCGCGCGGGCTCGGCTTCTCGGTGGAGGATGTCGGCGAACTCGTGGCGCTGTGGCGAGACCGCGACCGCTCGAGTGCCGACGTCAAGGCGGTGGCGGCGCGGCATGTCGAGCGCATCGAGCGCAAGATCGCCGAACTCGAGGCCATGCGCGCGACGCTGCGCCACCTGATGGCGCGTTGCCACGGCGACGAGCGGCCCGACTGCCCGATCATCGAGGAGCTCGCCGCGCCCGACGAGGACGACGTCGCGGCGCTGCTGGAGGACGGGGGCAACGCCTGAGGGTTTGGCCCCACCCGTCGTTGCTGGTATCCAGCGTGTTTCGACAACGCCATTCCAGGGGCCCGTACCGACGTGAGCCAGGATCCCGAGACCTCCCATTCCGTCGCCGCCGTGTTCCACGACGTCGAGCGCTTCGAGGCGGCGCTGTCCGCGCTGTCCGAGGCCGGCTTCGCGCGCGAGGCGGTGAGCGTACTGTCGCCGCGCGGCACGCTGGCCGAGCGTTACGGCGACAGCATCCCCTCGCCCGAGGCGCTGGAGGACGATCCGACCAGCCCGCGCGAGCCCCTCGCGCGCCAGAACCCTTGGCGCGACTTCGCCCATGCGGTCGCCGAGGGGCTGGGCATCGTCTCGCTCTATGCGGTCGCCGGGGCGTCGTTCTTCGTCGGCGGCCCGGTCGGCGTCGCGTCGATGAGCGGCGACAGCACCGAGAGGTCGATCGAGGCCGCGCTGGGCGGCTGGGTCGACGACGCCTGGCGCACACACTACCGCGAGGCGGTCGAGGCTGGCGGGGTGGTGTGCTGGGTCCACGCCGACAGCACGGTCGAGGTGCGCACCGCCGAGCGCGTCCTGCGCGAAGTCGGCGGCGAGCACGTCCACGTGCTGGCGGAGGGGGGCGAGGAGGAGAGCTCCGATTGATCGGCGGCGCGTCCGCGCCGTAACCTCGTCGATAGGAGTTTCCGATGCTCTACGCCGCCATCAAGGCGCTGATCTCGGGCGTGATGATCGCGATCGTCTCCGAGGTGGCGCGGCGCAACCCGGCCTTCGGCGCGCTGATCGCCTCGCTGCCCTTGGTCTCGGTGTTCGGGATGATGTGGTTGTGGCGCGACACCGGCGATCCCACGCGCCTCGCCGTGCACGCCGAGGCGACCTTCTGGTTCGTGCTGCCCTCGCTGCCGATGTTCCTGGCGATCCCGGCGATGCTGCGCGCGGGCGTGCCGTTCTGGCTTTCCCTCGCGGCTGGCTGCGCGGTCACCGTCCTGCTCTATTTGGTCACCGTGTGGCTGCTGCCCAGGGTGGGGATCGATATCTGAGAAGCGGACGCCGGGGATCGGCACAAAGGTGACGCTGGTGGCCGAAACCCCGTAGACTGAGTCCAAAGACCGAACCGAGCGGATACGGCGGATATGGCCAAGTCCACGAACGGAGGGCGACGCCGACGGCCGAAGCGGCGCGGCCGCCATCCGGTGGTGCGCAAGCTCATGGACTGGACCGGCTGGAAGCGCAGCGCGCGCCTCGCGCGCGGAGCGCTGTTCGTGCGCGAAGTGCGGCTGACGCTGGCGGCGCTGGCCGTGGGGTTCGTGGCCGGCGTCGTGGTCGGGCTGTGGCTGGCGCCGACCGACGGATCGCCCGAACAGGCGGCGCAGGGCCCGGCCGCGCCGACCTACGAGACCGCGCCGCCGCCCGCCGTCGAGGCGCCGCCCGAGGTGTCCAAGCCGGCCGAGACTGCGCCTCCCGAACAGGAGGCCAGCCGCTCGCCGCAGGCCGAGACGCCATCGGGCGCGGTGCCGGCGTGGCGCGCCAATGCTGCGTCCTACGCCGACCCGGCGGGCCGGCCGATGGTGGCGGTGGTGATCGACGACATGGGCGTCGACCGCGCCCATTCGGACCGCGCCGCGGCCCTGCCGGCGCCGCTGACCCTGGCCTTCCTGCCTTATGCCCGCGACCTCGGGCGGCAGGTGCGTGCGGCGCGGGCCGCGGGGCACGAAATCCTCGCGCACGTCCCGGCCGAGCCGGGCACGATCGCGGTCGATCCCGGCCCGCACTACCTGGCGGTAGGCCGGTCCGAGGTCGAGCTGCGACGCAACATCGCCTGGAACCTCGCCCAGCTCGACGGTTTCGTCGGCGTCAACAACCACATGGGCAGCCGCTTCACCGCGGATCCCACCGGCATGACCGTGCTGATGGACGAGTTGGCGACGCGGGGCCTCCTGTTCCTCGACTCGCGTACCACGGCCGCCACCGTGGGCGCGACCACGGCCTCGGCGCACGGCGTGCCCTACGCTGAACGCGACGTCTTCCTCGACAACGACCCCTCGGTCGAGGCGATCCTGGTCCAGCTCGCCGAGCTCGAGGCCGAGGCGCGGCGCACCGGGAGCGCCATCGGCATCGGCCACCCGCACGAAGCGACGATCGAGGCGCTCGCGCTATGGCTCCCCGAGGCGCGGAAGCGCGGCATCGCGCTCGTCCCGGTGAGCGCGGTGGTCGCCGAGCGGCGGGGGCTCGCCCAGGCGCATGTGCCGGGCGGGTAGAGGGCGAAGAATACCGCCGTGCTGGGCTTTTTCAGCGACGCCGGAGGCCCGCCGCCGCGCTGGCCCGCAGGCGATGAGGCCTGAGCCGACGGGATCGTGATCCGCAGGGCCGGTTTGCAGGGAGGCCTAGGTCGGTTATCGTTGGCGTGCCAACGAACAACGACAAGCGCCGAAGAGCGAAAGGCCGCGGGCATTGGGTCGCGTGGTCCAACTTAGGGAGAAGCGCAATGTTTACGAAACGTGACAAACCCACAGCCGTGGGTCGCACGACCCGGGTGATGGGCGCGGCGGCTTTGGCCGCGTTGGGCCTTTCGACGGTCCAATCCGACGCACGCGCCGAAGAGACCTTCAAGATCGGCGTCATCACGTTCCTGTCCGGGCAGGCGGCCGAGTCCTTTGGCGTGCCCGCCTGGGACGGCGGCAAATTGCTGGTCGAGGCGATGAATGCCGGCGAATTGCCCGCGCCCTACGACACGCCGGGCATGGGCGGCATGATGGTCGAGGCGGTGGTCATCGACGAGGCCGGCGGCGCGTCGAAGCAGGTGCAGGAGTTCCGCAACCTGTCGCAGCGCGAGGAGGTCGATGCGGTCGTGGGCTATGTCAGCTCGAGCGACTGCCTGGCCGTGCCGCCGGTGGCCGACGAGCTCAAGCAGTTCACCATCCTCTACGACTGCGGCACGCCGCGCGTGTTCGAGGAAGCGTCGTACGAGTACGTGTTCCGCACCGCCGCCCACGCGGTGATGGACAACGTCGCCCTGGCCCGCTACCTGGTCGCGCGCGGCATCGAGATCGACAGCTACGCCGGCATCAACCAGGATTATGCATGGGGCCAGGATTCGTGGCGCGACTTCACGGCGTCGATGGAAGCGCTGGTGCCCGATGCGGAGCAGAAGGCTGAGCTGTTCCCGAAATTCGGGGCTGGCCAGTACGGCACCGAGGTCTCGGCCCTGTTGCGCGAGCGGCCGAGCGTCGTCCATTCCAGCCTGTGGGGCGGCGATCTGCAGTCGCTCGTGTTGCAGGCCAAGCCTCGCGGCCTGTTCGAGCGCTCGCAGGTGGCGTTCAGCGCCGGCGACCACGTGCTGCCGACGCTGGGCGAGGAGATGCCCGACGGCGTGATCCTGGGCGCGCGCGGCGCCAACGGCCAGTTCGCCTACGACACGCCGCTCAACCGCTGGTTCTGGGACGCCTACATCGAGGCCTACGACCGCTGGCCGCCGCAGGCGCCCTACCGCATGATCCAGGCGCTGCTGGGCCTCAAGACCGCGGTCGAGAAGGCGATGGCCGCCAACGGCGGGACCAAGCCGACCGACGAGGAGCTCGTCGAGGCCATGACCGGACTCGAGTGGCAGGCGCCCTCGGGCACGATCAAGATGGCGCTGGGCGACGGCCACCAGGCGATCCAGGACACTGCGATCGGCCGGACCAAGTGGAATCCGGACAAGGGTATCGTCGAGCTGGTCGACATCGAGCGCTTCGACGCCGAGTGCGTGAACCCGCCGCCGGGGATCGAGGGCGTCGAGTGGATCAAGCAGGGATTCCCCGGCGCCAAGTGCGACTAGGCCGGCGATCCTGAAAAGGACAAAGCGCCCCCGGCGCGCAATCGCGCGCCGGGGGTGTCGCGCCGCCCGCGTGTTCCCGCCGGGGACCGCTGGGCGGATCGGGGACCCGAGAGCGCATAGGCACCGATGGATCTTCTCCTCACCATCGTCGTCGACGGCCTGATCTACGGGGCGTGGCTGTTCATCGTCGCGGTGGGCCTGACGCTGATCTTCGGCGTCCTCAACATCCTCAATATCGCCCATGGCAGCTTCTACGCCCTGGGCGCCTACGCCACGGCGTCGGCGGTCGGCCTCTACTTCTCCTACGACCTGCCCGCGGCCTTCAGCCTGGTGGCCATGTTCGTGGCCGCGCTGGGTGTCGCGTTGGCGGTCGGGCCGGCGCTCGAGCGGCTGTTCCTACGCCACTTCTACGGCCGTGACGAGGTCCTGCTTGTATTGGTGACCTACGCGCTGTTCCTGATCCTGGAGGACGTGATCAAGCTGATCTGGGGGGTGGAGCCCTATTTCGTGTTCCAGCCCTACGGACTGCTCGGCAACGTCGAGCTCGGGTCGCTGTTCTATGTCGGCTACGACTTCCTGGTGATTGGCCTGGCGGTCGTGGTGGGGCTCGCGGTCTGGTTCGGGATCAACCGTACCAACGCGGGCAAGGTGATCCTGGCGGTGATCCACGACAACGAGATCGCGCGGGCGATGGGCGTCAACATTGTCCGTGTCTATGTCGTCGCCTTCACCATCGGCGTGTTCCTGGCTGCGCTGGGTGGCGCGTTCACCTCGCCGATGCTGTCGGTGACGCCGGGCATCGGCATCAACGTCATCATCCTCAGCTTCGCGGTGGTCATCATCGGCGGGCTGGGCAGCATCGGCGGCGCGGCCATCGGCGCGGT
>CAZMTC010000056.1:0-17026 GCA_964569105.1 uncultured Alphaproteobacteria bacterium
GTGTCAGTTCTTGCGTCCTGCAAATGGCCGTGTGGTGAAGACGGCAGGCCAGGACGCAACTGGTTCAAGTCGAAACCTGAAATCCCGGGGAATTTTCTTGCGTATATTGAGTAACGCTTAGTAACACCCCGAATGATCGATGCTCCCCATCGAAAGCGAACAATTCCCGATGCGGCGTTCGATCAGGTTAAAACGTATCGCTTTTCGCAAGCATGTCAACCCGCCGATCGAAAATTCGTCGTATACTGTTCTAAAGTCTACCTGAATCCCAGGAACCTGCCAGACTGCACACGAGTACTCATTCGATCCGGATTCGGGATTTCGCGGCAGCCGCGGGTGCGGAAAGCGTTGTAAACCCGCGATTCGCGGGATTCACTGCGCTATGCGCCTCGCTCCCCGCCTGCGGACGCTCGGCCCCGTGGCCCGGGTCGACATGATCACCCGGATCACTCTGCTCACCGGGCTGGTATTGTTCGCCTTCACCGCCGGCCACCTGATCAACCACGCCCTGGGCATCCATTCGCTGGGCGCGATGGAGGCCGGGCGCGCGGTGTCCCAGGCGGTGTGGCGGTCCGCGCCCGGCTCGATCCTGCTGTTCGGCTCGCTGGGCGCGCACGCGACCTTCGCGCTGTGGCGGCTGTACGAGCGGCGCTCGCTGCGCCTGCCCTGGTGGGAGACGGCGCAGATCCTCACAGGCGTGGCGATCCCGTTCGCGCTGACCGCGCACGTGCTCGAGACGCGGATGTTCGCCCGCGCCTTCGAGGTCGACGACGGCTACCTCTACATGCTGCTGCGCGGCTGGCCCGAGCGGGCCGCGGGGCTGAGCCTGCTGTTGGCGCTGGCCTGGGCACATGGCTGCCTGGGGATTCACTACTGGCTGCGCCCGCGGCGCTGGTACGCGGCGCTGCGGCCGCTGGCGCTGGCCGTGGCCATCCTGTTGCCGGTACTGGGGCTGATCGGGCTGGCGCGCGGCATCGCGGCGGCACAGGCGCTGGCGACCGACCCGGCCTGGCTGGCCGAGGTCGCGTCGGCCGGACGCTGGCCCGGCCGCTTCGCCGAAGCGGTGGCCAACAAGACCGAGCTCTATGTCCTCACCGCCTTCGGCGCGGCGGTGGCGCTGGCGATGGCCGCGCGGACGCTGCGCGGCGCGCTGTCGATCGGCCGGCCACGGGTACGGATCGAGGCCGGGCCGGGCCGGGCCACCACCGTGCGCGCGGGCGCCACCGTGCTCGACGCCTGCCGCAAGGCCGACATCCCGCTGGCCGCGCCGTGCGGAGGACGGGGACGCTGCGCCGGCTGTCGCGTGCGCGTGGGTCGCGGGCGCGAGGGGCTGGAGCCGCCCGACGACGACGAGCGCAGCCTGCTCGCCGAGGTCGGCGCCAGTCCCGAGGTGCGCCTCGCCTGCCGCATCCGGCCGCTGCTCGACATCCAGGTGACACCGCTGCTCGCACCGTCGATCGGCGCCGCCGCCAGCGCCACACCCCGGCCCTACCTGCAGGGGCGGCAGCAGACGCTTGCGGTGCTGGCCGCCGCACCCCCCGCCCTGCCCGGGAACGCGCCACCCGGCGACGTCGTATCGGAGGTCAACGACCGGTTGCGCCTGTTCGACCGCGCCTCACGCGCCATGGGCGGGGTCGCCGACCCGGCGTTCCACAGCTCGCTCATTGCGCTGTTCGGACTGCACACGGGTGCGTCCAGCGGCACGGCTGCGGGCGTGGCCGCGGCGTTCCAGATCCTGAGCGCGGCCGACGCCGACGGCGCGCGGATGCCGGTGCTGGCACTGCACACCGGGCCGGCGATCGTCGCCGAGCTCGGCCATGCCGACCCGGCGGCGCCAAGCGCGGTGGGCGTGGCGGTGCGGGTGGCACGCACGCTGGTCGAGGCCGGTCGGGACTATGGCTGTCAGATCGTCCTGTCCGAGGAGGCGCGCGCCGCCGGCGGCTTCGCGTTGAGCGGCTTCCCGCGCCGCATGGTGCCGATCCGCGGCTGGCGGGAGCCGATCATGGTCCATGTGGTGATGGATTATCGCGAGCTCGCCGCGACGATCGTGGCCCAGGCCGGCCAGCCGCCGCCTGCAGCGGCGCGGCGCCGGGGGCGCGGGCCGAGGGCGGCGGGATAGGCCCCTTACCGGGTCGCGGCGTGTTTGGCCTCGATGGCGTCCCAGATCTGCGCCTCGATCCTGGTTCCGCTCAGGCGGTTGATCTCCTGGATCCCGGTGGGCGAAGTGACGTTGATCTCGGTCAGGAAGTCGCCGATCACGTCGATGCCGACGAAGATCAGGCCCTTCTCGCGAAGGGTCGGGCCGATGGCGGCGCAGATCTCGCGGTCCCGGTCCTCGAGCGCGCCGACCTTGGCCTGGCCGCCGGCGTGGAAGTTGGCGCGCGCGTCGCCCTCGGCGGGGATGCGCGAGACGCCGCCCGCCGGCTCGCCGTCGACCAGGATGATGCGCTTGTCGCCCTTGCGGATTTCCGGGAGGTAGCGCTGCACGACCACCGGCTCGCGATAGAGCTCGGTGAACAGCTCGAGGAGCGCGTTGAGGTTCTCGTCGGCGGGCGTAACGTGGAACACGCCGGCGCCGCCGTTGCCGTAGAGGGGCTTGACGATGATGTCCCCGTGCTCGCGCCGGAACGCCTTGACGTCCTCGGGGCGCGACGTGATCAGCGTGGGCGGCATGAGCTCGGGAAAGTGGGTGACGAACAGCTTCTCCGGCGCGTTGCGCACCTCGATGGGGTCGTTGACCACCAGCGTCTTCGGATGGATGTGCTCGAGAATGTGGGTCGAGGTGATGTAGGCCATGTCGAAGGGCGGGTCCTGGCGCATCAGGACGACGTCCATGTCGGCGAGGTCGACCGCTTCGTCGGGGCCGAGCGAAAAATGGTTTCCCTGCTCGCGGCGCACTTCGAGCGTCTGCGCCGTCGCCATCACCCGGCCGCGGCTGAGCGACAGGTCGCGCGGGAGGTAGTGGTAGAGGCGGTGGCCGCGCTGCTGCGCCTCGAGCGCGAGCACGAAAGTACTGTCGGCCTCGATGTCGATCGAGGAGACGTGGTCCATCTGGATGGCGACGGTCAGGCTCATCGGGCTCCCCCGCAGGACAAGCTCTCTCCTATAGGCCCGCGCGCGCCGGACGCGCAAATGCGGAATCGAGACAGCGCACTCAATTGAGCCGCGCGCGCACGCGCTGGAGCAGGGCGGAGCATTCGTGGCGCAGGGCGTCGTCCTCGCCCAGCTCGATGGCCTTCTCGAGCGCCTCGACGGCGGCATGCAGGTTCTCGGTCGCCGCGTTGAGCGCGCCGGCTTCGTGCCACAGCGAGGCGTTGGCCGGGTCGAGCCACAGCATCGGCTGTACGGCGGCCAGCGCGCGGTCGAAGTCGCGTGCGTGGATCAGCCGCGACTTGATGTTGTTCTGCAGGCGCAGGAGGATCGCGCGGTTGTCGGCGTAGCGGTGGTGCTCGGGCCGCAGTTCGGCGTCCTCGCCCAGCGCCACCTTGAGCAGCGCGCGCAGCTCGGCCGCGTCGCGCCGCGCGCCTCCGTCGAAGGGGTCGATCAGCGCGCGGCCGCCGCCATCCTCGAAGGCGACCAGGAAATGCCCGGGAAAATTGACGCCGTAGGCCGACCAGCCCTGGGCGCGCGCCATGTGGAGCCACAGGATGGCCAGCGCGATGGGCAGGCCGCGGCGGCGGTCGATCACCCGCATCAGGTTGGCGTTCTGCAGGTCGTCGTAGGTCTCGCGGTCGCCGCAATAGCCGAAGGTCTCGAACAGCGCCGCGTTGACCGCGTCGACCCGCGCGTCGAGCGTCTCGGCCGGGCCCACGGCGCCGGCGAGCTCGTCGAGATGGTCGAGATAGCGACCCGGCCCCACGCGCGGCCGGTCGAGCGCGGCCAGCGCCAGCGCCGTGCGTGCCAGATCGATCTCCGCCGCGTCGAGCGTGCCGGCGTGGCGCAGATAGGCCTCGGGATCGCTCGGGTCGGGGCCGGTCATGGGGTCCGTATCGGCCAGGGTCGGCAGGGTTTTCAGTCGGGCTGCCAGGCGCCCGCGATGTGGCGCGGCCAGGCGCCGGGAGCAACCAACATCAGATCGAAGCGCACGGCAAGGGTCGCGAGCGGCGGGTGGCGGCTGACGAAGTGATCGACCGCGCGGCGGATGCGCCGGCGCTGGCGCGGCGTCACCGCTTCCGCGGCCAGGCGCAGGTCGCTCCGCGCCTTGACCTCGACGGCCGCCAGGACGCCGCCGCGCCGGGCGATGACGTCGACCTCGCCCATGGGCGTGCGGTAGTCACGCGCGAGGATGCGGTATCCGGCGAGGCGCAGGCGCCAGACCGCGGCGCTCTCGGCCCAGCGGCCGCGCCGCCAGGCCGCCCGCCGCTCGGCGAGGCCCCGGCTCACCCGCCGGTGTCCTTGCCGGCGAGCGCCAGCGCGCGGGCATAGGCCCGCTTGCGCGGCGTGCCCGTGGCCTCGGCCACGGCGGCGGCGGCGTCGCGCACCGACATGGTGCGCAGCGCCTCGGCCAGCGCGGCGTCGATATCGGCCTCACCGGCCGGCCGGACCGGCGGCGGCCCCACCACCACCGCGAGTTCGCCCTTGGGCGGCGCGGCCTCGGCAAAGCGGGCGGCGAGAGCGGCGAGCGATCCGCGTGTGTGTTCCTCGTGCAGCTTGGTCATCTCCCGCGCCACGGCGACCGGGCGGTCGCCCAGGGTCGCCCCCATGTCGGCGAGGCTGGCGGCGAGGCGGGCGCCGGTCTCGTAGAACACCAGCGTCGCCGGCACCGCCGCCAACTCCGCGAGCACCTTGCGCCGGGCCGCGGAGCGGGGCGGCAGGAAACCCGCGAACAGAAACCGGTCGGTCGGCAGGCCGGACGCGATCAGCGCCGCCAGCAATGCCGAAGGACCCGGGACCGGCACCACCGGTATCCCATTGTCGACACATTCGCGCACCAGCTTGAACCCCGGATCGGAGACCAGCGGCGTGCCGGCATCGGAGACCAGGGCAACCGACGCGCTGCGGCCCAGCCGGTCCAGGATGGCGGGGCGCACCCGTGCCGCGTTGTGCTCGTGGTAGGGTTGGAGATCGCACGCGATGCCGTATGCCCGCAGCAGCCGCCCGGTGACCCGCGTGTCCTCGCACAGGACCAGGTCGGCGGCGGCCAGGATGTCGAGCGCGCGCAGGGTCACATCGCGCAGATTGCCGATCGGCGTGGCCACCAGGTACAGCCCGGGCGCCGGTTTACTCGGCGCCGGGGCGTGGGTACTCTCCGCGGCACGGTTAGCGGAGCTCTTCGGGGCAGATCTCATCGGGGAGGCAGCGGGGTGATCTCCATCGGCGCCGGCCGGCCGGGCCGGACGGCAATTCCGCGCGGGTTGCGCGCCGTCATTCTAACCATCGCCGGCGCGGCCTTGATAGCCGGTTGCTCCAACCGCATGGCCCAGGACGGCGGCGGGCCCCAAGCGTCCGGCGCGGCCGCGGCAGCCGGCCAGCAGCAGGTCGACCTCGCCGCGCCGGAGGACCGCAAGACCCGCGTCGCGCTCTTGCTGCCGCTGAGCGGCCGGCACGCCGATCTGGGCAACGCCATGCGCCGCGCGGCGGAGATGGCGCTTTTCGACGCGGCCAACGACGACTTCTCGCTGACGCCGCTCGACACCCAGGGCACGCCCGAGGGCGCGAGCCGTGCCTTCGACCAGGCGATGCAGCAGGACGCCGTCCTGATCCTCGGACCGCTGTTCTCCGCCTCCGCCACTGCGGTCCGGCCACGCATCGCGGACACCGGCATCCCGGTGATCTCGTTCTCCAACGACGCCGCGGCGGCGGGCGACGGACTCTACGTCATGGGCTTCCTGCCCGCGCAACAGGTCGACCGGGTGGTGAGCTACGCGGCATCGCAGGGCGTGCGCGACTTCGCGGCACTGGCGCCCGACACCCCCTACGGCCGTGACATCGTCGGCCACATGCAGCAAAGCGCGACCCGGGCCGGACCCGGCGTCGGCGTGGTGCGCACCGCCTTCTACCCGCCCGAGCAGTCGGACGTTTCGGAGACGGTCAACGCCTTCGCCGACTACGACGCCCGTCATGCGGCGCTGCAGGCCGAGATCCGGCGGCTGCGCAACTCCTCCGACCCCGACGACCGCGCACGGCTGCGCCGGATCAAGGACCTCGATACGCTGGGCGACGTGCCCTACGACGCGGTGCTGGTACCCGAAGGCGGCACCAAGCTGCAGATCGTCGCCTCGCTGATGGCGTTCTACGACATCGACCCGGACAATGTGCACTATCTGGGGACCGGCCAGTGGGACGATCCGGTGGTGCCGCGCGAGCCCACCCTGCACGGCGGCTGGTTCGCCGCGCCCCCCTCCGAGGGCCGCACCGAGTTCGAGCAGCGTTTCGCCCAGGCTTATGGCGGACGGCCGCCGCGTCTCGCGACGCTGGCCTACGACGCCACCGCGATGGCGGCGACCCTGGCCAGGCGCTCGGAGAGCGGGCTGGTGACCCACGACATGATCACCGACCCCGAGGGCTTCCTGGGCGTCGACGGCCTGTTCCGGTTTCTGCCGAGCGGTCTCAACGAGCGCGGGCTGGCGGTGCTCGAGGTCCAGCGCGGCGGCTTCCAGGCGATCAGCCCGGCGCCGCGGCGCTTCGAGCCGGGGCCGCCGGCGAGCTAGGTTGACCAGACAGAGCGCCTGGGAAAACCCTCCAGTCACTGGAAAGTCGCGAATTCACCAACCGCTCACGCCGCTCCGCTGAGCAGCATGGCCAGCACCGCGTTCAGGCGCTGGAGGCCGGCGGAGGTGGGGCGCAGGGCGCGGGCGTCGATCTCGAGGAAACCGCCGTCGACCAGGCGGGCGAGGGTCTCGCGGTCGAGCGCGGCCTCGAAGGCGGTGCCGGTCTCGGCCTCGAAACGGGCGCGGGCGACGCCCTCGCGCAGGCGCAGGCCCATCATCAGCATCTCGTCGCGGCGCCAGCCGGCGGGCAGGGGATCGTCGACCCGGGTGGCGTGGCCGTGCGTCTCGACGCGTTCGAGCCAGATCTCGGGCGCGCGGTGCTGGCGGGTGGCGCGCCGCACGCCGCCGATTGTCGGCCGGCCGTGGGCACCGGGGCCGACGCCGACATAGTCGTCGTAGCGCCAGTAGACGAGGTTGTGGCGCGACTCCTCCCCCGGGCGGGCGTGATTGGAGACCTCGTAGGCGGGCAGGCCCGCGGTGTCGAGCGTCTCTTGCGTAACTTCGTAAAGGGCGGCGGCGAGATCCTCGTCCGGCAAGGCGAGTTCGCCGCGCGACCAGGCGGCGTGCATCGGCGTGCCGGGCTCCATGGTGAGCTGGTAGGCCGAGAGATGCTCGCCGGCCAGTGTCAGGGCCTGGCGCAGCTCACGCCGCCAGGCGGCGACGGTCTGGCCGGGGCGGGCGTAGATCAGGTCGAAGGTGAAACGCGGCACGGCGGCCGCCGCCATCTGCAGCGCCGCGCGCGCCTGGGCGGCGTCGTGCCGGCGGCCGAGCGCGGCGAGGGAGGCGTCGTCGAGCGCCTGGACGCCGACCGACAGGCGGTTGACCCCGGCGGCGGCGAAGTCGCGGAAGCGCGCGGCATCGGCCGAGGTCGGATTGGCCTCGAGCGTGATCTCGGCGTCGGGGGTGAGGCCCCACCGCTCGGTCGCGCGCTCGATCACCGCGGCCACCGTCGCGGGCTGCATCAGCGAGGGCGTGCCGCCGCCGAAGAAGACCGAGGTCAGGCGCCGGGATTTCGTTAACGATGCGTAATGATCCAGCTCGGCCAGCAGCGCGGCCTGCCAGCGGGCGTGATCGACCGTCTCGCGAACATGGCTGTTGAAGTCGCAATAGGGGCACAGCGCGCGGCAGAACGGCCAATGGACGTAGAGGCCGAAGCCGCAGTCGGGGAAGGCCGTCGCAGTGCGCGGCAAGTCGCGGTCGGGGGCGTGAACAGGGGTCATGTCAGCGGCGCTGTTGCGTCCCTCGCGACCGGTGCCGGTTCGATTGCCCGTCGCCAAGGCCCATTTCAGGGTCATGGCGCAATGTAGGGTACTTGGCGCCTAGAGCGAAGGGCGCGCCTCAGGCGCCGTCCAGCCCAAGCTCGGCACGCGTCTTCTTCGTCAGCCCGGCAACCACGAGTGCATGGGACTGGCGCAGGTAGTCGCGCAGCTCGTCGTCGGACAGGCCGGGCGGCTGGTAGTGCTGGATCCATGTCATGCCGCGCGAGGCGAAATAGGGGGCGGGGCGCAGGCCGGGCCGCGCGCCGAGCATCTCGTAGGCGATGGGCGTGACCTTGAAGGTGAAGCGCGCGCCGCTTCCGTCGTCCCGGCCGCCGATGGCGAACACCTTGCCGCCGACCTTCCACACGTCGGGCCCGCGCCACTGGACGACATGGGTGGTGGCGGGCAGGCCGGCGCAGAAGGCGTTGAACTCGCCGTAGGTCATCGCTGCGCTCATTCTTCGTCGTCGCGGCACCGGCCCGCTCCCCCGCCCGGCCACCCGACGACAGGATGCTGCATGGGCGGCCGGGCGGGGGAGCGGGCCGGTGCAGGTCGCGAATACGGCAACGCCGTCAGCCTCCCTCCAGGCACGCCGCGACCAGCTTGCGGAAGGCGTCGGCGCGGTGGCTCATGGCGTGCTTCGCCTCGGGCTCCATCTCGCCGAAGGTCAGGTCGTGGCCGTCGGGGACGAAAACGGGATCGTAGCCGAAGCCGCGCCCGCCGCGCGGCGGCCAGACGAGGGTGCCGTGGACCGTTCCCTCGAACGTCTCGAGGTGGCCGTCGGGCCAGGCGAGCGCGAGGGCGCAGACGAAATGCGCCGAGCGGTCGGCGGCGCCGCCGAGCTCGCGCTCGACCCGCTCCATCGCCACGCGGAAGTCCTTGTCCGGCCCGGCCCAGCGCGCCGAATAGATGCCCGGCGCGCCGTCGAGCGCGTGGACGGCGAGGCCCGAATCGTCGGCCAGCGCGAGCAGACCGGCGCCGGTCGCCGCGGCGAGCGCCTTGAGGCGCGCGTTGTCGGCGAAGGTGGTCCCGGTCTCCTCGGGTTCGGGCAGGCCGAGCTCGCCGGCGGAGACGACGTCGACGCCGTATGGCCGGACGAGGTCCGCGATCTCGCGCAGCTTGCCGGGATTGTGGCTGGCGATGACCAGGCGGCCTGGGGCGAGGGGGCGGTGGTCGGTCATGGGGTAGGATAAGTGAGGCTAGAATGGAACGAAGTCATCAAAACCTAGTGTCGTCCCGGGACTTGTTCCCGGGACCCAATGGCGCCGATGCCACGCGATGTCTTACTACGTTTACATCCTCGCCAGCCGCAAGCACGGCACCCTCTATATCGGCGTCACGAACGATATCGCGCGTCGTGTGTGGGAGCATCGGAAAGGTCTGGGGTCTCGCTTCGTTGCCAAGTACGGCGTGACGCGGTTGGTCTATCTGGAGCCGCATGACGATGTTCGGCAGGCGATCCAGCGGGAGAAGACAATGAAGGAGTGGCGCCGGGCTTGGAAGGTGCGCCTGATCGAGCGCGACAATCCGGAGTGGGAGGATCTGTACGAGCGGCTGAACGAATAGGCCCGGACTGTGGCGAGGTCGGGTTCAACCCGAATGCCGCATACCGGGCCGAGAGGCCATTGGGTCCCGGGAACAAGTCCCGGGACGACACTGTAAAGAAGCAACCGGTCGGTGCTACCCCCCGTCCACCGCCGTCTTCTGGTGCTCGACCAGCTCGGCGACGCCCTTCTCGGCCAGGGCGAGGAGGGCCAGGAACTGGTCGTGGGAGAAGGGGGTGTCCTCGGCGGTACCTTGGATCTCGACGATGCCGCCCGTGCCGGTGAGGACGAAGTTGGCGTCGGCCTGGCAGGTGCTGTCCTCGGCGTAGTCGAGATCGAGCACGGCCTTGCCCTCCCACAGGCCGCAGGATATCGCGGCGACGTGATCGGTGAGCGGCAGGCGGTCGATCTCGCCCTTCTCGATCAGGCCGCGGAAGGCCTGGTGCAGCGCGACCCAGGCGCCGGTGATGGCGGTGGTGCGGGTGCCGCCGTCGGCCTGGAGCACGTCGCAGTCGACGCGCACCTGGCGTTCGCCGAAGCCCTCCAAGTCGGTCACGGCGCGCAGCGAGCGGCCGATCAGGCGCTGGATTTCCTGGGTGCGTCCGGACTGGCGGCCGCGCGCGGCTTCGCGGTCGGTGCGGGTGTGGGTCGAGCGCGGCAGCATGCCGTACTCGGCGGTGACCCAGCCGCGGCCCGAATTGCGCAGCCACGGCGGCACCCGGTTCTCGACCGAGGCGGTGCACAGCACGTGGGTGTCGCCGAAGCGCGCCAGGCAGGCGCCCTCGGCGTGCTTGGGAAAGCCGCCTTCGAGCTGGATCGGGCGCAGCGCGTCGGGGGCGCGGCCGGAGGGTCGCATGGGCGGGCCTTTCGGTCGGGTGGCGGGTCGGCGCGGAGGCTAGCGCGGGGCCGGTGGGCCGTCCAGGGCTGCCACCGGAGGGCTGGTCAAGGCGCCGATTGACCCCCATATTGGGCCTCACTACATTCGATCGGCAACCTGTTGAAACAGCGATGAAACCGGTTCCCAGAGATACGGTCCGCGCGGAGGATCAGACCGAGCCGACCATCGCGCTCCTGAACGAGCGCTCGCGCGAGATCTTCCGCCACATCGTCGACGCCTTCGTCGAATCGGGCGAGCCGATCGGCTCGCGCACGATCGCGCGCCGCAGCGAGCTCGACCTTTCGCCCGCCACGATCCGCAACGTGATGCAGGATCTGGAGGAAATGGGACTGCTGTTCGCGCCGCACACCTCGGCCGGGCGGCTGCCGACCGAGATGGGGCTGCGGTTGTTCGTCCACGGGCTGATGGAGGTCGGCAACGTCGCCGAGGGCGAGCAGAAGGACATCGACGCGCTGGCCGCCGCCGCGGGGCGTTCGGTGCCGCAGGTGATGGAGGAGGCGACCTCGCTGATCTCCGGCCTGTCGCACTGCGCGGGCCTTGTGATCGCGCCCAAGACCGAAAGTCCGCTCAAGCACATCGAGTTCGTGGCATTGACGCCGGGCCGCGCGCTGGTGGTCATGGTGATGGAGAACGGCGTCGTCGAGAACCGCATCGTCGACGTGCCGCACGGCACCATGGCCTCGACGCTGGTCGAGGCGACCAACTACCTGACCTCGCGCCTGGTCGGCCGCACGCTCGAGGAGGCGCGGCTGGTGGTGCAGCAGGAGCTCGAGCAGCACCGCGCGCAACTCGACGCGCTGGCCTCCCGGGTGGTCGAGGCGGGCCTCGCCACCTGGGGCGACGACGAGGGCGGCTCGCTGATTATCCGCGGCCAGGCGAACCTGCTGGGCGATGTCACCGCGATCGAGGATCTGGAGCGCATCCGCAAGCTGTTCGAGACGCTGGAGACCAAGGAGGGCATGCTGCGCCTGATCGACCGCACGCAGATCGCGGACGGGGTGCAGATCTTCATCGGCGCGGAGAACGAGCTGTTCGCGCATGCCGGCTCGTCGATGGTGCTGGCGCCGTTTCACAACAGCCCCTCCAAGCTGGTCGGCGCGATCGGCGTGATCGGACCCACGCGGATGAACTATGCCCGCATCGTCCCCCTGGTCGACTACACGGCCAAGGTGGTGGGACGGATGATCGCCTGAGACAATCGCCTGACACACGAGCATTGCGAGCCACGATGAGCGACGACAAGAGAAAGTCCGCGCGCGGCGACACGCCGCACGAAGGCGGCGCGACCGTCGAACCGGAGCGTTCCGCCAAGGAGGACGTCCAGCCGGTCGGCTCGGACATTCGGGCCGAGGCCGTACCCGAGGGCGGCGACGGCAAACGAAGCAATGGCGACTACGGCCACTCGATGGAGCGCACGCCGGCGTCGGCCCAGCAGCGCGTCGAGGAGCTGGAGGCCGAGCTGGCCAAGACCAAGGAACAGGCGCTGCGGGCGTTGGCCGAGGCCGAGAACACGCGCCGGCGCGCCGAGAAGGAGCGCCAGGACATGGGCAAGTACGGCGCCGCCGGGCTGGCGCGCGACGTCCTCGCCGTCGCCGACAATCTGCGGCGTGCGCTCGACGCCATCGGCGCCGAGGCGCGCGAGAAGGACCAGACCCTGGACACGCTGGCGACCGGCGTCGAGATGACCGAGAAGATGCTGCTCGAGGCGCTGGAGAAGCACGGGGTCAGGAAGATCGACCCGCTGGGCGAGCCGTTCGACCACAACTACCACCAGGCCATGATGGAGGTGGAGAGCGACACGGTCGAGGGCGGCCACGTGGCCCAGGTGATGCAGCCCGGCTATGTCTTACACGACCGCCTGCTGCGCCCGGCGATGGTGGCCGTGGCCAAGAAGAACAAGGGCGACGCCGGCGACGACAAGCCGAAGGTGGATACGACGGTTTAGCAGGCTGTTGAAAAAGTCAGTTTGGTCAGGACGCTGGGCAGCATTCGAATCCAAGTGCCTTCCCAAGCGAATCGATATTGCGTCGTGGGCGGCACTCTCGAAGCGAAGTTGCTTCCATTCATCGTGTAGAACACTTTTTTCAACAGCCTGTTAGAGCGTTTTTGTCTCCGACGGAATCGACACCGGCGCCCGCCCTACTCCTGCGGAGCGGAGCGGTATTCCTCGGGCACCAGGTGCAGATGGTCGGTGTCCTCGGCGGCCAGGTGGCATGAGATGCAGTACTGCACCCGCCGGCTGCCTCGGCCGTTGGTGGTGCCGAACATGGTCCCGTCGGGCAGGATCATGGCGTAGCGCCAGTCGCCGCTCACCGGGTTGAAGCCCGGCGCCATCTTCTCCATCACGAACAACGCCCCCGGCGCGACCATGCCGTCCCCCGTGACGGTGAAGCTGTCCTTGGCGACGATCGCGCCCTCGGGCAGCGTGCCGACATCCTCCCAGCGCCCGTAGTCCGCGGCGGCGCCGTTGGCGTAGTTGTTCACGTACCGGTTGCCGTGGGTCGAGGAGAGGTAGGGGCGGTCGTTGTAGCGGCGCCACGTCTGATAGCGCTCCGCCGCGGGCGTGCCGGACGCGGCGTAGGCCGAGGCCATGCGGTCCTCGAGGCGGGCGTAGATCGCCCGGGCTTCCGCGGCGTCGAGTTCGCGCGGCTCGACCACCCTGAAATGTCCGCGCGGCTCCTCCGGATCGCCCACGATGGGCAGGCCACCGGAGGGGTCGGGAGGCAGCACGCTCCGGTCCGTATCGGCCGGACCCTGCGCCGGAAGGCCGGTCGGGCCGAAGGCAATCCCCACGAACAGGACCGCAGCGAGCAACCTCATGTCCCGGTTCACCGTCGGTACAGCGTCTATCCGAGATGTGTCGGAACACGCCCCGGTCCACACACGACGAATCACCTTTTCGGGAGCCTGCCGGGCGCGGCGCTCAGCCGCCGGGCCGCGGCCGGACCTCGGCGGGCAGGGCATGGATATGGTCGTTGTCCTCGGCGGCCAGGTGGCAGGCGACGCAGAAGCGCACCGCCTCGCCGCCTCGCCCGTGGGTGGTGCCGAACACGGTGCCGTCGGGCAGAATCATGGTGTAGCGCCAGTCGCCGCCGACCGGATTGAAGCCCGGCGCCATCTTCTCCATCACGAACAACGCCCCGGGCGCCACCAGGCCGTCGCGGGTCACGGTGAAGCTGTCCATCGCGATCGTCGCGCCCTCGGGCAGCGTGTCGGCGGGGTTCAGGCCGCCGGCGCGCTCGGCCGTGGCGTCGGCGTAGACGCTGACATAGCGGTTGCCGTGGGGCGAGGACAGGAACGGGGCAGCGGTGTAGCGGCGCCAGTCCTGGTAGTGCTCCGCGGCCGCGTGGCGCGACGGCATGTAGGCCGCGCGCATGCGCGCTTTGAGGCTGGGGTAGAGCGACGCGGCCTCGACAGGCTCGAGCGGCAGCGGATCCGGGACGCGGAAGTTGCCCCGCGGCCGGTCGGGATTGCCGACGATGGGCGGGCCCTCGGGCGCGACTTCCGGGAGCACGGCCCGGTCGGTGTCGTCCTGGGCCGGGACGGGCGGGGAAGACAACAGGAGGGAGGCGGCCGCGAGCAGGGCGGCGCAAAGGACCGAAAGAAACGGCCGCATGGCATGTCCTGTGGCTGGTGTGGTTCCGCCGTGTAGATGGATCGCGGCCGGTGCCGCTCCAAGCGCCGGTCGATCACGGAATCGCGAGCGCCGGGCGACGAACGGCCGGCCGCAGACGGGAAACTTTAATGCATTTGTGCTTGCGCGGCTCGCGCGTCGGTGGCATACGACCAGCCGTTCCGTTTTTGTTCGAAAAGCTGGAGGTACGGGTTATGGGGATGGTCATGGAGCTCCTGCGCGTCACACCGGACGAGCTCGAGGGCCTGCGCGACGACGCGGAAGCCTTCTACGACTTCCTGTCGGCGGTGGAGGCCGACACGAAGGAGCAGGACTGGCGCTCGGGCTATTTGGACAAGAGCTGGGGCATCATTCACTTCCTGCTCACGGGAACCGCCTGGGAGGGCGACGAACCGGCGAGCCTCCTGCTGCTCAACGAGCCGCTTCTTCTGGCGGATGACGATGCGGAGATGCCGCCGGGGCTGATTTCCCCCGAAGAGGTCGAGGCGTTCGCCGATCACCTCGACAGGGTGGATGACGACACCCTGCGCGCGCGGTTCGACGTGCCGGCAATGGCCGCGGCGGACGTCTACCTGATGGAGGACGCGGAGCAGGTGAATCGGGACGAAATGCTGGACTACACCTTCACGTTCGTTCCGGTGCTGCGGCAATACATGCGCGAGGCCGCGACGGCGGGCCATGCGGTGATCACGATCATGGGCTAGCGCGGCCCGGTCGCCAGCTTCTCCGCCGCCGGATCGTGGGCCTTGTAGCGGCGGCGGGCCAGCGCCCGGTTGCGGTTGGCGTAGCAATAGGCGCAGCCGTGCGGACAGGTGTCGTAGGCGCCGATGTCGCGCGAGGCGGCGCATTCGCAGCCCGGCCGGTTGCCCTTCTTGCGTGCCCGCACCGGCCGGCCGGCGACATCCGACAGGCGCGCAGCGTCGACGCAGCGGGCGGGCGCGGCGCCGGGGACGAGCAGTTCGGGCTGCGCGCACAGCGTGAGCGCCATGCCGTGCTCGCGGGCGATGGAGGCCAAGTCGGCGATCAGGGCGCGCTTGGCGTCCGCCGCGGGGTCGTCCCAGGCGAAGCCGTGGGCGCGGGCGGCGGCGGCGACGTTGCGGGCGGTCTTGCGGTAGATCGTCGCCCAGGAGACGACGACTTCGTCGACCGCGCCCTCGAGCGCGGCGGCGAGGCGGGTGAAGTTGGCGCGGTGCCAGGCGGGCGGCGTCAGGTCGGTGGCGAGCACCGGGTCGTAGCGCCACACCGCGGCGCGCGGGCCGGCATGCTCCGCCAGGCCGTGGATCTGCTCGATCGCCCTCTCGGGCGCGATCACCGCCTCCTCCACCGCGCGCGGATGGCCGGTGACGGTGAACTGAACGACGTAGGGCAGGCCGCGCGCCTCGACATCCGCCAGCGCCGCGCCGAACGGCGCCGCGTTGCGGGTCCAGAACACGAAGCCGTCGACCTCCTCGGGCGCCAGCGAGACGCGATAGTCGGGCCCGCCGTAGGGATTGGCCACGGTGGCGAATCCGGTCTCGAGCCGGCGGCGGAACCATTCGCCGTAGAAGGCCGGAATGTCGGTGCGGTAGGAGGCGGAGACGATCATCGGGGAGCCTGACTCCGACGAAAGGCCAGGTGTCCGCGCCGGTGCGGCGGCGGCCGACGGGGGCATGCCAGATTGGCGTCGCGACGGCTGGACGGCAAGCACCTGGAACCATGACCGAATTGTGGCGCGCCCGTCTTGCACCGCACGGTTCGCGCACCATATCGAGGCGGGCAAGGCTGCCGCGTCCGCGGACCGTGCGGCCCAACAGACATCAACCCGTTTGGGACCTGCGTCGGCGCCAGTCCGGGCCGCGACAGGTCCGCTAAGGTGATGAGGTAAAGAGATGAGCAAGGTAATCGGCATCGACCTTGGCACGACCAACAGCTGCGTCGCCGTCATGGAGGGCAGCTCGTCCAAGGTCATCGAGAATTCCGAGGGCGCGCGCACGACGCCCTCGATGGTCGCCTTCACCGACGAGGGCGAGCGCCTGGTAGGCCAGTCGGCCAAGCGCCAGGCCGTGACCAATCCGGAGAACACGCTGTTCGCCATCAAGCGCCTGATCGGGCGGCGCTACGACGATCCGACGACCAAGAAGGACAAGGACCTGGTCTCGTACAAGATCGTCAAGGCCAAGAACGGTGACGCCTGGGTCGAGGCGCAGGGCAAGGAATACAGCCCGTCGCAGATCTCGGCCTTCATCCTGCAGAAGATGAAGGAGACCGCCGAAGCCTATCTGGGCGAGACGGTCGAGAAGGCGGTGATCACCGTCCCCGCCTACTTCAACGATTCGCAGCGCCAGGCGACCAAGGACGCCGGCAAGATCGCCGGCCTCGAGGTCGAGCGCATCATCAACGAGCCGACCGCCGCCGCGCTGGCCTACGGCCTCGACAAGAAGGGCTCGGGCACGATCGCGGTTTACGACCTCGGCGGCGGGACCTTCGACATCTCGATCCTCGAGATCGGCGACGGCGTGTTCGAGGTGAAGGCCACCAACGGCGACACCTTCCTGGGCGGCGAGGATTTCGACGCCAAGGTGATCGGCTACCTGGCCGAGGAGTTCAAGAAGGAGCAGGGCATCGACCTGCGCGAGGACAAGCTCGCGCTGCAGCGCCTCAAGGAGGCCGCCGAGAAGGCCAAGATCGAGCTCAGCTCGTCGAGCCAGACCGAGGTCAACCTGCCCTTCATCACCGCCGACAGCGCCGGGCCGAAGCACCTCAACATCAAGCTCACCCGCGCCAAGCTCGAGACGCTGGTTGAGGATTTGATCAAGCGCACGGTCGACCCGTGCAAGCAGGCGCTCAAGGATGCCGGGCTCAAGGCCTCGGACATCGACGAGGTGATCCTGGTCGGCGGCATGACGCGCATGCCCAAGGTCCAGGAGACGGTGAAGGAGTTCTTCGGCCGCGAGCCGCACAAGGGCGTCAACCCGGACGAAGTCGTCGCCATGGGCGCCGCG
>CAZMTC010000057.1:0-16672 GCA_964569105.1 uncultured Alphaproteobacteria bacterium
CCCGCCCCGAGCCCCTGGCCCCCGCCCAATTGGCGAGCCTGGAGCGCGTCACCGCCGCCGCCTTCGGCCAGCGCCGCAAGATGCTGCGCCAGAGCCTGAAACCGCTGGGCGTGGACGTAGAAACGCTGCTGGCCGAGGCCGGAATCGCGCCGACCGCGCGCGCCGAGGAGCTGGGGGTGGAGGCGTTCTGCGCGCTGGCGCGGGGGGTGGCGGGGCGGTAGGGGCCGAGCAGGGATGCCCGCGCCCTTCGATACGGCCGCTGCGCGGCCTACTCAGGATGAGGGCATTGGGCGTGGTTCGCGGAAGTCCGTCCCACTCCGATTGCCCTCATCCTGAGTAGCGGCCGCAGGCCGCGTATCGAAGGGCGAGGGCAAGTCGCTCCATCGCCCTACCCCTCCTGCAGCCCCTTCACGAAGCCGGGCAGGCCGATCTGGCGGTCGCGGCGGAGGCGTTCGGCGGCGAGGACGGCGCGGACCTCGTCGACCGAGGTGTCGAGCGCGCGGTTGACGACGATGTAGTCGTACTCGGCCCAGTGGCTCATCTCGTCTGCGGCCTTGGCCATGCGCTCGGCGACCACCTCCTCGGGGTCCTGGGCGCGCTCGCGCAGGCGGCGCTCGAGCTCGGCGGTGGTGGGCGGCAGGACGAAGACGCTGACCAAATCATCGCGCGCCGTCTCCTTGAGCTGCTGGGTGCCCTGCCAGTCGATGTCGAACAGGACGTCCCGCCCCTCGGCCAGCGCGGCCTCGACCGCCGCGCGCGGGGTGCCGTAGCGGTGGCCGAACACGGTCGCCCATTCGAGCAGCTCGCCGGCCTCCACCATGGCCTCGAAGCGGGCGTGGTCGACGAAAAAGTAGTCGACGCCCTCGCGCTCGCTCGGCCGCGGCGCCCGGGTCGTGACCGACACCGACATGGCGATGCCCGGGTCGTCCGCGAGCAGGCGGCGCGAGATGGTGGTCTTGCCGGCGCCCGAGGGCGAGGACAGGACCAGCATCAGGCCGCGCCGGCGGATCGTGGGTCGGGTCATGTCACCGCGCTCGCCTGCCAAGTTCGCGCCGGCCGGGGCCGTCTCGGCCACGGCCGGGGATAGTCTACTCGACATTCTGGACCTGCTCGCGGAACTGCTCGATCGCAGCCTTGAGCGCAAGGCCGAGTCGGGTCAATTCGACGTCCTGTGCCTTGGAGCACAGGGTGTTGGCCTCGCGGTTGAGCTCCTGGCACAGGAAGTCGAGCCGGCGGCCGACCGGACCGCCCGCCGCCAGCATCTCGCGCGCCGAGGCGAAATGGGCGGCGAGGCGGTCGAGCTCCTCGCGCACATCGGCGCGGGCGGCGAGCAGGGCCGCCTCCTGGGCGATGCGCTCCTCGGGCAGGTTGCGGTCGGCCGCCATCAGCGCGGCGACCTGCTCGGCGATGCGCGCGCGCAGCGCCTCGGGCGCGGCGGCGGCGGTCGCGGCCGCGGCGGCGGCCAGCTCGGTCATCTCGTCGAGCTGGGCGGCGAGCACCGCCTCGAGGCGCGCACCCTCCTCGGCCCGGGTGGCGGCGAGCGTGTCGAGCGCCGCGCCGAGCGTGTCGATGAGCGCGGCGTCGAGCGCCTCGCGGTCCTCCTCGTCGCCCGCGCGCTCCTCCGCCTCGACCACGCCGCGGACCTGGAGCAGCGCGTCGAGCCGCGGCGGCGCCTGGTCGACCTGGCGCCGCAGCTCGTCGTGCATCGCGATCAGCTCGTCGAGGAAGTCGCGGTCGATGCGGTAGCGCGGTTGCGCGTCGGCGCGATCGAGGGTGAGCGACAGGTTCAGCGCGCCGCGCTTGAACGCCTTGCCAGCCGCGTCGCGCACCGCGGGCTCGAGCCGGTCGTGGCCGGCGGGCAGGCGCACGCGAACGTCGAGGCCCTTGGCATTGACGCTGCGCGCCTCCCACGCCCAGGATGCCCCGCCCAGCGCGCCCTCGGCACGGGCGAATCCCGTCATGCTGGCGACCCCGGCGGGCCCGCTCTCGGTTGACCGCTTCGACATGACGGGCACTCTATAGCCGCAACCCCCGGCACGAAAGAAGGAGACCCCGTGCGCGACCCCAGATCGATCCTGATCACCGGCGGCTCGAGCGGCATCGGCGAGGGCCTGGCGCGGTCCTACGCGGCGCCGGGCGTGTTCCTGGCGCTGACCGGGCGCGACCGCGCGCGGCTCGATGCGGTGGCCGAAGCCTGCCGCGACGAGGGCGCCGAGGTCGAGGCGCGCACCGTCGACGCCACCGACCGCGAAGGTCTGGCGGCGTGGATCGCCGAGCTCGACGCGGCGCGTCCGCTCGAGCTGGTCATCGCCAACGCCGGCATCGGCTCGACCGTGGGCAAGCGCGGCGAAAGCGCCGAGACCGCCTGCAAGGTTTTCGATGTCAATGTGGGCGGCGTGCTCAACTCCGTGCTGCCCGCGCTCGAGGCGATGCGCGCGCGGTCCGAGGCGGGTGCCGCGCGGCCCGTAGGCCAGATCGCGATCATGGCGTCGCTGGCCTCGTTCCGAGGCCTGCCGAGCGCGCCGGCCTACTCGGCCTCCAAGGCGGCGGTGCGGACATGGGGCGAAGCACTGCGCGGCGACCTGCACCCATTGGGGATCGAGGTCAACGTGATCGCGCCCGGCTTCGTGAAGAGCCGCATGACCGAGCGCAACACCTTCCCCATGCCCATGCTGTGGGACACCGACAAGGCGGTGCGCCGCATCCGCAAGGGGCTCGAACGCAACGAGGCCCGCATCGCCTTCCCCTGGCCGCTCTACGCCGCGGTATGGACGATCACCGCGCTGGGCCCGGGGGCGACCGACTGGTTCATGCGCCGCTCGCCCAAGAAACGCTGAGGCTTGGCTTCGCCGAGCTGCCGAAGCCGAGGTCGCGCAAAGAGTAACCCTGACGAAAATTCAGTCCGCGGTTCACGTTTGCATGTACTTGAATTTTCCGGACGGCCGGACGGTGCATTTTTCATGCTCCCCGTTTTCAGCGGCGTAATCAGTCGACCGTGAGCGAAGCAAGTCCCTCCGGGCTGCTTCAATTCCGGGGGCCACTGCCTGCATTCAAATACCCGGCACGAATTTTCCACGCTTATTTTAGGGTATTGTTAACCAATGCATGACTAATCTAGATTGATAACATATGTGAGACAACTGCGTCGTACAATTAACATAAATCAAGCGCGTCCTGCTGCAGATCAACCCCGACGACAGGATCGCAACAACTTCCCGGAGGAATCCCGATGGACGCCAACGACGCCATAGCGGAACGACTGTCCTTCATCGAGATGGACGACCACACCCGCACAGCGCTGCGAGAGCTGCGCCCTTGGATCGAGCAACACCTGCCCGCAATCCTCGATCAGTTCTACGCCCACATCGCCCGCTTTCCCACCGTGGCGAAGATGTTCTCCGACGAGGAAGCGACGCGTCGCGCCGGCGCGAACCAGCTGCGCCATTGGCTGGTGATCGCCGAGGGCCGCTTCGACGACGAATACGTCGCCTCGGTGCGCCGGATCGGTGAGGTCCACAACCGACTGGGGCTCGAGCCGCAATGGTACATCGGCGGCTATTCGTTCCTGATTACGCGGCTGCAGCGGGGCATCATGAGCAGCTTCTCCGGCGGCGCGCGCCGCTGGTCGAGGTCGAAGGATGGCGACGCGACGCGCTTCGTGGCCGCCGTCACCAAGGCGGCCCTGCTCGACATGGACCTCGCCATCTCGGTCTATCTGGACGAAGGCAAGCGCGAGAAGGAAGAGTCACTGGCACGGTTGTCGCGCGGGTTCGAAGAGCGGATCGGAGGCATCGTGGAGGAAGTGACTGCGTCGGCCACCGAGTTGCAGTCGACCTCGCAGTCGATGTCCTCGATCGCGGAGGAGACCAACTCGCAGGCGACCACTGTAGCGGCCGCATCCGAACAGGCATCGCAAAACGTCAACACGGTTTCGTCTTCGGCCGAGCAGCTCTCGGCGTCGATCCGCGAGATCGCCAGTCAGGTGGCCGAAGCATCCGAGGTTTCGCACCGCGCGTCGCAGAAAGCCGAGGCGACCAATGCGCAGGTCGGTGACCTCGCCAGCGCCGCCAACGCCATCGGCGAGGTGGTCAACCTCATCGACGACATCGCCGAGCAGACCAACCTGCTCGCCCTGAACGCCACCATCGAGGCGGCGCGCGCCGGAGAGGCCGGGAAAGGTTTCGCGGTCGTGGCCGGTGAGGTAAAGAGCCTGGCCTCGCAGACCCAGAAGGCGACCGAGGAGATCAGCGGCCAGATCAAGACCCTTCAGACCGAGGCTCAGGGGGCGGTTTCAGTGATCCAGGAAATCCGCGAGGTGATCACGCAGATCAACGAGATCAGTCAGTCCATCGCCTCGGCGGTCGAGCAGCAATCCGCGGCCACCAACGAGATTGCGCGCAACATGGAGCAGGCGTCCAGCGGCACCTCCGAGGTCAGCGCGACCATCCGCGGCGTCACCGACGCCGCGAGCGAAACGGGCCAGGCGGCGTCGCATGTGCTCGAGGCGGCGACCGCACTGTCGCAGAACGCCGAGCGGCTCCGCGCCGAGGTCCAGCAATTCCTGGCCGAAGTGTCGACCGACTCGGAGAAGGCGGCATGATGGAGGGGTTCAGGTGGGCGGTTGTCCAATCCGGCTGACAACCGTCGAACTTCGCCCATGAACCAAGCTTAGGAACTGTCGTACGGCGCGAGTGCGCGTGGCTAAACGCTGTCGCAAGAAATCGACGACATATCGCCAAGTCAGCGCTTCATGTGTTGAGCCGAGGCTAATCGATGGAGTCTTCGAAAACGGTCCCTGAGATCCTACTCACGATCGCGGAAGGGCTAAGCCATACCTTTGCTCTGAAGGCGATCGCGATCTTGTCCGATCAGAACAACGACTTGTATCACTGGATCGGAAACCGGGACACGGCATTGCGCCTTCGCGAGCGGGTCGACGCTTGCGCATTGGTTCGAGAAGCCGAAGGGACGATCGAAACCATCGGAGCAACCGACGTCGACCTGGCCGACGTTCGGTTCGTCGCCGTGTATCCGGTGCTCACACCGAAAGGGCCGGAGAATTTCATCATAGCCATTGCCGGGATCGATAGCCGGGAGCGTGATGCCGCCTGGGCACTGCTTCAGACGCTCGCCCGCGAAGCCGCCAGCGAACTTCTGGTCCAGATCAATGCGCCCTCGATACACGCCGTGCTTCAAGACACACCCGTCGGTGTGTCCATTGCGTCCATGCTGGTTGCGGATACGCCACTGGTTTACGTCAATCCCGGCTTTGAGCGACTCACCGGGTACGCGCGCGCCGAGGTGACGGGGCGCAACTGCCGCTTTCTTCAGAAAGGCGACGCAAATAAGCGTCAACGCCGTATCGTGCGCGACGCGCTGGCTGCCGGCCAGGGCTGCACGGTCGAACTCGAAAACTTCCGCAAAGACGGCCGGCGGTTCGTTAACCGTCTTAATTTGCGTCCCGTATACGCGGGCCATACGCAGCCGTCCTATTACATCGGCTTTCAAACCGATGTCACGGCTTTGCGCCAGGCGGAACGTGCCAAGGAGGCGATCCTCGATGCCAGCCCGGTCGCATTGCTCGCCGTCGATCGCAATGGCTCGATTCTGCGGGCCAATTCGCATGCGGAAAAACTTTTCGGCTATGCGGGCGGCGCGCTGAACGGCTGCTCGGTGGAAATGTTGATCCCCCCGCCGATGCGCGAGGGCCATGCGGAGTTGCGCGCCGGCTTTCATCGTTCGCCGGGCAGTCGGGAGATGGGCCCTGGCCGGGAGCTGCGCGGACTACGCGAGGACGGCACGCAATTCCCGATCGAGGTCGGCCTCGCCCCCTATTCGGACGGGGACGAAACCTTCGTCGTTGCCGCGATTGTCGATGTCACGCACCGCAATGAGCTTGAAGCCAGCCTGCGGAAAGCGAAGGAAGAGGCGGAACGGGCCAGACTGGTCCAGGCCAGTTTTTTCGCCAACGTCTCCCACGAGCTCAAAACGCCCCTGAACGCTATTATCGGCTTCTCCGACATTCTCAAGACGAAATTGCCGGGAACCGTGATCGGGCACAATGAGCTCGACTACGCGAAGGATATCAACGAAAGCGGGCAGCTCCTGCTCCGTAGCATCGAACAGCTTCTGCTGTCCGCCAAGATCAGTGCAAGAGAATTCGAGATAGATCCAAATCTTTTAGACGTCGCACGATTGCTGCGCCAAGCCGTGCAACAGATCACGCTATCCTCGGAGAAAAAGAAGCTCGACCTCCGTGTGGAGATTCAGCCCGATCTGCCTTTTCTATGGGCGGACGAGCGCAGCTTTCGAGAGATGCTCGCGCAAATTCTCTCCAACGCCACGAAATTCATTTCGGCCGGCGGCCGGATCGATGTCGAAGCGCGGGCCATGGGCAACAGCAATATCTGCATCTGCGTGACGGACACCGGGCCCGGAATGGACGACGACGAAAAACGCCGCGCGCTGGAGCCCTTCGGGCAGGTGGAGGACATCTATACCCGACGCGAGGGCGGCGGCCTCGGCCTGGGCCTCTCAGTCGTCGACTCGCTGGTTCGGCTCCATCAGGGTCGGCTGGAGATCGACACGGAAAAAGGTCGCGGCACCACGGTGCGCATAGTCATGCCGACGCATCGCGTCCGTGAGAGCGCAGCATGACACGCTGGTAGCGTCCATTGCCGGACGCCGTTGGCCGCACCCGGTAGATGGCAAGGCGATCAGGGGCCGCTGTTCGGCGTCGATTGTGACGTGGCTTCCACCTCCGGGCCCGCGATAGGCGGTGTTCCACATCGCACCACATGATGCTTCGAGGAGAAGCCTGATACCAAGGAGCCCCATTCATACCAAGCTTTACGAGAATGAACCGCTCCAGTTTTCCGGGACAAGGCAATTCACCATTTGCCTTGCAGGTAGCGAAGCTTTCACCGCGATTGATCTCGTGCGCGTTGACACGACCGTTCCCCGGCTCGGCTCGATTTGTGATACTGGGATCGACCGCAGGAAGCTGCGGTGACAGGGGTGCCTTTGACCGAGGTGCCACGGCAGACCCGCAAACACGGCACGATTCTTGATCGGTGCGACCGTGGCCATGGCGGGATCGCACTGCAAGTCATAGAGCGACCTTGGTTAAGGGAGGGTGCCGGTGAAGCTCGACGCCATCGACCTCAAGATCCTGGCTGCGCTGCAGCGCGAGGGACGGATGTCGAAGGTCAAGCTGGCCGAGACCGTCAACCTGTCGCCCTCGCCCTGCTGGGAGCGGCTGCGGCGGCTCGAGAAGGCCGGGATCATCGCCGGCTACCACGCGCGCATCGACCTGACCATGCTGGCCAAGACAGCCACCGTGTGGATGGAGGTGACGCTGCGCCATCACACCCAGGACGGGTTCGACATCTTCGAGCGCGCGGTGCAGGACGTGCCCGAGATCGTCGAGTGCTGGGCCACGGGGGGCGGCATCGACTACCTGCTCAAGGTGGTGGCCAAGGACGTCGACGCCTATCAACGCCTGGTCAGCCGGCTGCTCAACGCCGAGATCGGCATCGACCGCTACTTCACCTACATCGTCACCAAGCCGGTGAAGGAGTCGCCGGAACTGCCGATCCGGGAGATATTGGGGGCGTAGGCGCGCGGCTATTCCGGCCAACCGCCCGCGCGCCAGTCGCGCGCGCCGTGTATCACCCGGAGGATGGTGATCGTCTCCGTGCCGTCGGGGTCGGTCCCGAGCGCATAGGCGACAATGTACGGCAGCCCAAAGACGACGCGCTCGTAGGTACCGGCCACTCGTCCCCTGCGGCCGGTCGGCATCTCGGCAAGCGCCCGGACAACTTGGTCGATACGCCGAGCCACATCGCGCGCGGCCTCCGGTTTGTCCCGCGCGATGTAGGCGACTGTCTCGATGAAATCCGCATGGGCCGCGCGCGCCCAGACGAGTCGCCTCACTTGCGGGAGGGCCGCCGTCCCGCGCTACGGATGGCGGCCTCGGCATCGTTCATCACGCGCTCATGCGGCACGACGCGCCCGGTCTTCATGTCGTCCAATCCCTCCTCGATGCCGGCGACGATGGCCAACTCGCGCTCGACGTAGTCGGCGATAGCCTCGCCCGCGAGGTAGGATTTCGACAGGTGGGTATGCTGCGCCAGCCGGTCGAGACGATCTTTGAGGTCCGATGAGACCCGTACGGTCAGTGTGGTGGTGGCCATGGCGGATCGTCCCTGTGTTCGCTGGTGCACATCTTAACACGATGGCGCCGAAGCGCGGGCCGGACAAGAGATCCGTTCCGCTACAGAAAATCCTTCTGCCCACCCGGCCCTCGGCAGTCGGTTCCTCCGGCGCGAGCGGCAACTTCGGAGACACATTCGACGTATCCGGAGATACCTTCGCCCCAGGATCGACACCTGCCCGAAGGAGCGCGTCCATGGAGACGGTGAAGCTGCGCGAGGACCGCCGGTCGGCCACCGGCATGCTGACGGACCCGTGCCTGTTCCGCGAGTTCGGCTACTACGCCGGCAAGTGGCACGCGGCGGACGACGGCGAAGTGATCGCCGTGCACAACCCCTCGGACGGGGCGCTGCTGGGCTACGTGCCCGACATGGGCGCGGCCGAGGCGGGGCGCGCGGTCGAGGCGGCCGAGGCGGCGTTTCCCGCCTGGGCGGGGCTGCTGCCGCAGGAGCGCACGGCGCGGCTGCGCGCGTGGTACGAGCAGATCCAGGCCAACAAGGAGGATTTGGCGCTGCTCATGACGCTCGAGCAGGGCAAGCCGCTCGACGATTCGCGCGGCGAGATCGACTATGCCGCCGGCTTCGTCGAGTGGTACGCCGAAGAGGCGCGGCGGGTGAACGTCGAGGGCGTGACCCCGCACCTGCCCGACCGCACCATGGCGGTGCGGCGCGAGCCGATCGGCGTGACCGCGGCGGTGACGCCGTGGAACTTCCCCTGCGCCATGATCACGCGCAAGGCGGCGGCGGCGCTGGCCGCGGGCTGCCCGATGGTCGTGCGCCCCTCGGAGGAGACGCCGTTCTCCGCCACCGCGCTGGCCGAGCTGGCCGAGCGCGCGGGCATCCCCGCGGGCGTGTTCTCGGTGATAACCGGCGGGCGCGAGGCCGTGCGGGCGCTGTGCCGCGACGTCCGCGTGCGCGCGGTGAGCTTCACCGGCTCGACCGAGGTCGGCCGCATCCTGCTCGCCGAGGGCGCTTCGACCGTGACCAGGATGTCGATGGAGCTGGGCGGCCACGCGCCGTTCATCCTGTTCCCCGACATGAACCTGGAGCGCGGTGTCGCCGGCGCGCTGGCGGCCAAGTTCGCCACCACCGGGCAGGACTGCCTGGCGGCCAACCGCATCTACGTCCACCGCAAGGTCTACGACGCCTTCCTGCGCCGCTTCGCCGCGGCAGCGGCGGCGCTCGAGGTCGGCGACGGGCTGGAGCCGGGCGTCGATCTGGGCCCCTTGCAGCACAAGGGCGTGCTTGCCAAGTGCGAGGAGCACGTGGCCGACGCGGTGCGCAAGGGCGCGACCGTGCTCGCCGGCGGCCGGCGGCATTCGCGCGGCGGGCTGTTCTACGAGCCCACCGTGCTGGCCGACGTCACCCCGGAGATGCGCATCTACCGCGAGGAAACCTTCGGCCCGGTCGCCGCCGTGGTGCCGTTCGACGACGACGACGACATCGTCGCCATGGCCAACGACACCGAGTACGGCCTGGTCGCCTATGTCTACACCAACGACCATTCGCGGGCGCAGCGGATGAGCGCGGCGCTGGCCTACGGCATGGTGGCCGTGAACTGCGTCAAGATCACCGGCGCGCCGATCCCCTTCGGCGGGGTCAAGCAGTCGGGCCTGGGCCGCGAGGGATCGCGCCACGGCCTCGAGGAATTCACCGAGCTGAAATACGTCTGCATGGCCGTCTGAGGCCCCGCAGGTTGGAAGGAGACACCGAGATGAACGAGATCGCCCGCAACATCGACCTGCACACTCTCGACCGGCGGTACCTGTTCCACCCCTCGACCCACATGCGCCAGCATGCCGAGGGCGAGACGCCGAACCGGATCGTCACCGGCGGCGAGGGCGTCTATATCTGGGACGACGACGGCAGGCGCTCGCTCGACGCCTTCGCCGGGCTCTACTGCGTCAATGTCGGCTACGGCCGCAAGGAGATCGCCCGCGCGATCGCAGCGCAGGCCGAGCAACTCGCCTACTATCACAGCTATGTCGGTCATGGCTCCGAGCCGTCGATCCGCCTCGCCGAGCGCATCGTGGAGAGCGCGCCCGACGGCATGAGCAAGATCTATTTCGGCATGTCGGGCTCGGACGCCAACGAGACCAACATCAAGCTGGTCTGGTACTACAACAACATCCTGGGCCGGCCCGAGAAGAAGAAGATCGTCTCGCGCTGGCGCGGCTATCACGGGTCGGGCGTGATGACCGGCTCGCTGACCGGGCTGGAGCTGTTCCACAAGGCCTTCGACCTGCCGCGCGCGCCGATCCTGCACACCATGACCCCGCATTACTACTGGGGCGCCGAGACCGGCGAGAGCGAGCGCGACTTCGCGAGGCGCTGCGCGCAGGAGCTCGACCGGCTGATCGAGGCCGAGGGCCCCGACACCGTGGCCGCCTTCATCGGCGAGCCGGTGATGGGCACCGGCGGCATCATCACGCCGCCCGAGGGTTACTGGGACGAGATACAGGCGGTGCTGGCCAAGCACGACGTGCTGCTGATCGCCGACGAGGTGGTCACCGCCTTCGGCCGGCTGGGCAGCTATTTCGGCTCGGACCACTATGGCATCCGCCCCGACATCGTCACCATCGCCAAGGGCATGTCGTCGGGTTACGCGCCGATCTCGGGCTCGATCATCGGCGAGCGCGTGTGGAAGGTGCTCGAGGAGGGCTCGGACCGGCTCGGCCCGATCGGCCACGGCTGGACCTACTCGGCCCATCCGCTGTGCGCGGCGGCGGCCAATGCCAATCTCGACATCGTCGACGGCGAGGACCTGACCGGCAACGCGCGCGAGGTGGGCGGCTACTTCCAGCGGCGCCTGCGCGACACCTTCGCCGGCCATCCGATCGTGGGCGAGGTGCGCGGCGAGGGCCTCTTGGCCGCGATCGAGTTCGTCGCCGACCCAGAGCGGAAAACGCGCTTCGACCCCTCGCTCAAGGTCGGCGCAAAGGCCTCCGGCGCCTGCCTCGACGAGGGCCTGATCTCCCGCGCCCTGCCCCACGGCGACATCCTGGCCTTCGCCCCGCCGCTTGTGATCACGGCCGGGGAGATCGACCGGGTGGTCGAGATGGCCAAGACGGCCGTGGACCGGGTGGCTCGCGAAATGCGGTAGCCCTTCGGCCCCCAGCAGGTTTGCCCCCTACTCCTCCCGCTGGCGCTGGATCCGCCGCCACTTGGCGACGTTGCGGTTGTGCTCCTCCAGCGTCTCGGCAAAGGCATGGCCGCCGGTGCCGTCGGCGACGAAGTAGATATCGTTGGTGTCGAGCGGGTTCATCGCGGCCTCGAGTGCCGCGCGGCCGGGGTTGGCGATCGGGCCGGGCGGCAAGCCGGGATGGACGTAGGTGTTGTAGGGCGTGGGCGTCTCGAGATCCTTGTAGAGCAGGGCACGGCCGAGCTCGCCCTCGCCGCCGGTGATGCCGTAGATCACTGTGGGATCGGACTGCAGCGCCATGCCCATGCGCAGGCGGTTGACGAACACGCCGGCGATGCGGGCACGCTCCTCGGGCACGCCGGTCTCCTTTTCGACGATCGACGCCAGGATCACCGCCTCTTCGGGCGTGTCGTAGGGCAGGTCCTCGGCGCGGTCCCCCCACAGCTCGGCCACCGTCGCGTCCATCGCCGCTTCCATGCGCGCCACCACGGCGTCGCGGGTGTCGCCCAAGGCGAAGTTGTAAGTATCGGGAAGCAGGTCCCCCTCGCCCGGCGCGCGCGTGATCTCACCGCGCAGCTTCTCGGCCTTGCGAACCAGTTGGAGCACCTCGTGTGTGGTCAGCCCCTCGGCCACGGTGATGCGGTGCTGGACCATCTCGCCCGAGACGATGATGTCCATGGCCTCGCGCGCGCTCACATGGGCGGGGAAGGCGAATTCGCCCGCGCGTAGCGCGCGCGGTTGCCCCAGCGCGCGGACGCCGAGCCGGAACACCAGCGCGTCCTCGATGACGCCGGCATCGCGCAACAGCCCGGCGATCTGCGCCAGGCCGGCGCCGCGCGGGATCAGGACGACCGTCTCCTCCGCCAGCGGCCCGGGCCCAGTGAACCGGTCGTAGCCCCACCACGCCGCCGCACCCGCCGCCAGGACCCCCAGGACGACGAGGATCGCGGCGGCCCGGAACAGACGCTTGAGCACGGAGCGAACCCTACGGTGCGGGGGCGAAGACGAGGCTGGCGTTGGTGCCGCCGAAGCCGAAGGAGTTGGACAGCACGTACTTGATCTCGCGCTGCTTGGCCGTCTTGGGCGCCAGGTCGATGTCGCAGCCCTCGGACGGGTTGTCGAGATTGAGGGTCGGCGGCGCAACCCGATCGCGGATCGCGAGCAGCGAGAAGATCGCCTCGACCGAGCCCGCGGCGCCGAGCAGGTGGCCGATCGCCGACTTGGTCGACGACATGGTCAGCGCGTAGGCGGCGTCGCCGAACAGCCGCTTGACCGCGCCGACCTCGATCTCGTCGCCCAGCGGCGTCGAGGTGCCGTGCGCGTTGATGTAGTCGATGTCGGAGGGGTCGAGTTCAGCCCGGCGCAGCGCGTTGCGCATCGCGCGGAAGGCGCCGTCGCCGTCCTCGGACGGCGCGGTGATGTGGAAGGCGTCGCCCGACATGCCGTAGCCGATCACCTCGCCGTAGATCGTGGCGCCGCGCTTCTTGGCGTGCTCGAGCTCCTCGAGCACGACGACGCCCGCGCCCTCGCCCATGACGAAGCCGTCGCGGTCCCGGTCCCAGGGACGCGAGGCGGCCGACGGCGTGTCGTTGAAGCCGGTCGACAGCGCGCGCGCGGCGGCGAAGCCGGCCACGCCGATACGGCATACCGCGGCCTCGGCGCCCCCGGCGACCATGACGTCGGCGTCGTCGAGCATGATCATGCGCGCGGCGTCGCCGATGGCGTGCGCGCCGGTCGAACAGGCGGTGACCACGGCGTGGTTCGGTCCCTTGAAGCCAAAGCGGATCGAGATCTGGCCGGAGGCCAGGTTGATCAGCGCCGCGGGGATGAAGAACGGGGTCAGCCGACGCGGGCCGCGCTCGTGCAGGGTGATCGTGCCATCGTAGACGTCCTCGAGGCCGCCGATGCCCGAGCCGACCAGCACGCCGGTGCGGTCCTGCTCGTCCTCGTTGGCCGGTACCCAGCCCGAATCCTCGACCGCCTCCTGGGCCGCCGCGATCGCGTATTGGATGAACAGGTCCATCTTGCGCTGGTCCTTCACCGCGACCCACTCGTCAGCGGTGAAACCGCCCTCCGCCTTGGGGCCCTGCGGGATCTGGCCGGCAATCTTGGAGGGCAGGTCCGAGACGTCGAAATCCTCGATCGCCTTGACGCCCGAATGACCCTCGATCAGCCGCTTCCACGCGTGCCCGACGCCCACGCCCAAGGGCGTTACGGCGCCCATTCCGGTCACGACTACCCGTCTCATCGCCTGTCGGTCCGTTGGAGTGCCATGTCGAATGCGCCGGCCGCGGCCGGGCGCGGGCGCTGCGGGCCTACTTGATGCTGTCTATGTAGTCGATCGCGTCCTTGACGGTCTGAATCTTCTCGGCGGCGTCGTCGGGAATCTCGACCCCGAACTCCTCCTCGAAGGCCATGACCAGCTCGACCGTGTCGAGGCTGTCGGCGCCCAGATCGTCGATGAACTTCGCGTTGTCGTTGATCTTGGCCTCCTCCATGCCGAGGTGCTCGGCCACGATCTTCTTCACGCGCTCGCCAGTGTCGCTCATGTCGAGATCCCCACTATCCTCATTATTCGCTGATCGTCCGCATCGGGCGCTCTGTCCCGCCGGACCGGATGTTCCTGCCGGGCCGGCCGGCTCGGGCCGCCGCCACCGGTATTCCTCGAAGTACGCTCCTTCCGGGGCGCGGAGCGCGGTTTCGTAGCACACTCGTTTGGAATTGCAAAGCGAACGGCCGGCGCCGCGAGAAGCCCCTCAAACCATCGCCATTCCGCCGTTCACATGCAAGGTCTGGCCGGTCACGTAAGCCGCTTCCTCGCTCGCCAGATAGACGACGGCCGAGGCCACTTCCTCGCCCGAGCCCAGCCGGCCGGCGGGGACGCGGGCGAGGATGCCCTCCCGCTGCTGCTCGTTGAGCGCGTCGGTCATCGCCGAGGTGATGAGGCCCGGCGCAACGCAGTTGACCGTGATGCCGCGCGCCGCGACCTCGGCCGCCAGCGACTTGGACATGCCGATGAGTCCGGCCTTGGACGCGGCGTAGTTGGCCTGTCCTGGGTTGCCGGTGACGCCGACCACCGAGGTGATGCCGACGATCCGGCCCCAGCGCCGCCGCATCATGCCCTTGAGCGCCGCACGGCTGATCCGGAAGGCGGCGGTGAGGTTGACGTCCAGCACCGCCTGCCAGTCCTCGTCCTTGAGCCGCAGCGCCAGATTGTCACGTGTGAGACCGGCGTTGTTGACCACGATGTCGAGCCCGCCCATGGCCTCCTCGGCCTTGCCGGCGAGGGCGTCGGCCTCGGCCGGATCGGCCAGGTCGCACGGCACCACATGCGCGCGGTCATCCAGCTCCGCCGCCACCGCGTCGAGCGCGTCGCGCCGCGTGCCCGACAGCGCCACCGTCGCACCCTGCGCGTGCAGCGCCCGGGCCACCGCCCCGCCGATGCCGCCCGATGCGCCGGTCACCAGCGCCGCCTTGCCCGTCAGGTCGAACATGCTGCTTGGCTCCTACCAAAATACGATCCGTCGGTGCGTCCCAGCGAGCTCCTCTCACAGCGCCTGGATCAGAGCGTCGATATCCTCCGGTGTCTCGGCCGAGAGTGCCTTCATCTCGCGGTCGATCCGCTTGGCGAGACCGGCGAGAACCTTGCCCGAGCCGAGTTCGACCAGCGTGTCGACGCCCTGGTCCTTCAAGTACAGCACGCTCTCGCGCCAGCGCACCAATGCCGTGACCTGCTCGATCAGGAGTTCGCGGATGACCTCGGGGTCGCTGACCGCCTCGGCGGTGACGTTGGCGACCAGCGGCACCGCGGGGGACTCGAGCTCGACATTGCCCAACGCCTCCTTCATCGCCTCGGCGGCGGGCGCCATCAGCGCACAGTGGAACGGCGCCGACACTTCGAGCCGGCGCACCATGCGCGCGCCGCGCTCCTTGGCCAACGCCTCGGCGCGGGCGACCGCCTCCGCGGCGCCCGAGACCACCACCTGACCCGGCGAGTTGTCGTTGGCGGGGGAGCAGACCTGGCCCTGCGCGGCGGCGTCGGCGATCGCCTGGACGTCGGGCAGGTCGAGGCCCAGGATCGCGGCCATGGCGCCCTCGCCCACCGGCACCGCCTTCTGCATGGCGCGCCCGCGGGTCTTCAGCAGCCGCGCCGCGTCGGACAGCGGCAGCGCACCGGCCGCGGCCAGCGCCGTGTACTCGCCCAGCGAATGACCGGCGACGAAAACGGCCTTGCCGGGCAGCGTGAGCCCGCCCTCCTTCTCGAGCACGCGCAGCACCGCCATCGACACCGTCATCAGCGCCGGCTGGGCGTTCTCGGTCAGCGTCAGCTCGTCGCTCGGCCCCTCGAACATCAGCCTGGACAGCTTCTGGCCAAGCGCCTCGTCGACCTCCTCGAACACCTCGCGCGCGGCGGCCGACGCCTCGGCCAGCCTGGCGCCCATGCCCACCGCTTGCGCGCCCTGCCCCGGGAACACGAACGCCCGCGACATCCCTGATCCTCCCCCTCGGAATCCGGCCCCGTCCGAATCGAAGAGCCAGAGAAAACGGGCGGCGGGGAGCTGTCAAGGCCGCCACCGCTGTTGCACCGCAGCGCAAAATGCCTATATTCCCGGCTTTCCATAGCTCCTTGCCGGCCCTCCGGGGTCGGCTAGGCCCGGCCGGCCGGCGAGGACCCAGGCTCTTCTCGAGCGAAATGTCCGAGGCTCCGGGCCATCAACAGCCACAAGGGGTGTTCGATGCCGTACTACGAGAACGTGTTCATCGCACGTCAGGACGTCTCCGCGGCCACGGCGGCCACGCTGGCGGAGAAATATGCCGAGCTCGTCAAGGAGCACGGCGGCCAGGTCACCAAGACCGAGCAGTGGGGCCTGCGCAGCCTCGCCTACCGCATCAAGAAGAACCGCAAGGGACACTATGTCCTCATGAACATCGACGCGCCGCATGCGGCCGTGGCCGAGCTCGAGCGTCAGATGAAATACGAGGAAGACATCATCCGGTTCCTCACCGTCAAGGTCGAGGCGCTGGAGGAGGAGCCCTCGCCCATGATGCAGAGCCGCGACCGCGGCGAGCGGAGCGACCGCGGCGATCGCGGTGATCGCGGCGAGCGCGGCGGCCGGCGCGATCGGGACGACCGGGGCGACCGAGGTGACCGCAGCGGCCGCCGTGAGCGCGCCGAGCGCGAGGAGAGCAAGGACGCCAAGGAAGGAGAAGAGGCATGAGCGCGGCACGTTCCGGCGGCGGTGGACGCCGCGGCGGCGGCGGCGCCGGCGGCCGGCGCCCGTTCTTCCGCCGGCGCAAGAGCTGCCCGTTCTCGGGC
>CAZMTC010000058.1:0-16453 GCA_964569105.1 uncultured Alphaproteobacteria bacterium
CTCCGAAATCGGATCAGCGGATCGGTTCGCTGATGAGGGTGAGGCTACGCGGGTCCGGTCCAGGAGAATGTGACCGCCGTCACAGGGTGCGATTTTTTTCGGAAGGGCTCTTGGCGCGGCCGACTCGAGGGGAAGGAGCCCGCGCGAGGCACCGGGCCGCAATCTCAGCAATCGGCGGATCACCCGGATGCCGAGACAGGCATGATGCCGGCTCGAGCGGGCCGACGCCCGCTATTCGTCGCCGAACTCGGCGAGCTCCTCGAGCTGCTCGATGTCGAGCACGTGCAGCGCCTTGCCCTCGCGGCGCAGGATGCCGCGCCGGGACAGCTCGGACAGCGTGCGCGCGACGGTCTCGCGTGTCGTGCCGACGCGGCTCGCGATGTCGGAATGCACAGGCGCGGGCTTGATCACGGCGGTGTTGTCGCCGCTCGCGTGGTCGACCGCCGTGCGCAGGATCTCGGCGTAGATCCGGCCGTGCGCGCCGCGGGTCGACAGGGTCATGATCCGGTCGGTCGAGCCGCGGATGATCTGCACCAGCCGTTCGATGATCGTCATCGCGAAGTCGGGGTGGGCGCGCAGCAGCTCGCCGAACAGCTCGGGCGAGACGATGGCCACCGTGGTCGGTGCCAGCGCCACGACGTTGGCCGAGCGCGGCGCGCCGTCGATCGCCGCCAGCTCGCCGAAGAAGCCGCCGGCGTCGATGTCGTCGTAGCTGACCTCGCGCCCGCTGTAGGAGAAATTGACCACGCGCACCTTGCCCGTGACGACGAAGTAGACGTCGGAGGTGTCGCTGTCGCGGTCGATGATGGTCTCGTGATGGGCGAAGCTCGCCCACCGGCAGCGCTTGGCGAGCGCGGCGCGCTCCGCCTCGCTCATGCCGGAGAGCACCTCGATGCCCACGAGCGATTCCGTATCGGCCATGGCCGTCCTCTACACCTGTCCCCGCCCCGATCATAACGGCGATGGCGACCATGTCTGCAAAAGAGTTCGCGGATTGCGGTCTGGGCCCGGCGCCGATCCCGTCAGAGACAAAATGCACTAATCGAAGCGCTCGCGCACCACGCGCGCGAGCACCAGCACGTCGACCCCGGCGGCGCCGGCGCGGCGCAGCGTCCGGGCGCACATGGTGGCAGTGGCGCCGGTGGTGAGCACGTCGTCGACCAGCACTACGCGCCGGCCACGCAGGGCGTCGCGCCGGGCGGGTCGGACCGCAAAGGCGCCGCGGACGTTGTCGCGCCGCTGAATTCGGGTCAATCCGCCCTGCGAGGAGGTGCGCCTGCGCCGGACCAGCAGGTCGGGGATCACGGGAACCCCCGATGTCTTCCCGATCGACCGCGCCAGCAGCGCCGACTGGTTGAAGCGCCGCAGCGCGAGACGCGTCCAGTGCAGCGGCACCGGCGCGACCATGTCCGCCTCCGCCAGCAACTCGGCCCCGGCGCGCGCCATCCAGGCACCGAAGGCGGGCGCCCATTCGGTGCGGTCGCCGTGCTTGAAGCCGAGGATCAGCGGCCGGCTGCCGTCGTCGTAGCGCAGCACCGCGCGGGCGCGGTCGTAGTCCGGCGGTTCGCGCGTGCAGGCGCCGCACAGCGCGCCGGCCCCGGGGTCGACCTCGAAGGGAAAGCCGCAGCGCGCGCACCAGGGTGGTGCCAGGAACGCCGCGCGCTCCCAGCAGGTGGCGCACAGTCGGCCGGGCGCGTCGACCTCGATCCCGCATCCGATGCACAAGGGCGGAAGCAGCAGGTCGACTGCGCGCGCGGCCAGGCGGCGCAGCGGATCGGGCGGGCGCAACGCGGCGGTCATGCGGTCGCCCCGACCGGCGCGAACCGCACGCTCCGCGTAGCCGTTGCGTCGCTCCGCGCCATTGCGATCCCCTTCAGGCTCCTGGTCCGCATCGATCGCGGCCGGTTATACGACAGAGGAGCACGCCCCGTGCACGAATTCGTCCCGATCATGGGCGCCGTGCTTCCGGTCGCGTCGGTGGTCCTGACCCCGGTGCCGTGATCGGCTAACATCGCACCCGCACGGAAACGGAGAGGAGGCGGCGATGGACCTGGCGGGCAAGTGCGTGATCGTGACCGGCGCGGCGCGGGGGCTGGGCCGCGAATACGTCCAGCGGCTGAGCGAGGCCGGCGCCCAGGTGGTCGCCGCCGACCGGGCCGACTGCACCGAGACCGTCGAGGGCGCGCCCGGCCCCGGCAAGGCGATCGCGGTCGAGACCGACGTGGCCGACGCTAACGGCACCCGCGCCATGGCCCGGGCGGCCATCGACGCCTTCGGCGGGGTCGACGCGTTGGTCAACAATGCCGCGCTCTACGGCGGCCTGCATGGCGGGCGGATGGAGACGCTCGACGAGGGCGAGTGGGACGCCTGCATGGCGGTCAACGTCAAGGGCATCTGGAACGCCTCGCGCGCCGTCACCGACGCGATGCGCGAGCGCGGCGGCGGCTCGATCGTCAACGTCGCCTCGATCGCCGCGCTCTACGGCATGCCCTATGGCCTGCATTACGCCGCGTCGAAGGGCGCGGTGATCGGCATGACCCGGGCGATGGCGCGCGAGCTCGGCCGCGACTGGATCCGGGTCAACGCCATCGCGCCCTCCGCGGTCCGGACCGAGGGTACGGGCGAGTTCTTCGGCGCCAAGGCCGAGCGCATCTACGAGGTCATGCGCGACGACCAGAGCCTCAAGCGCAACCTGGAGCCGGGCGACGTCGTCGGCACGGTGATGTTCCTGGTCTCCGACGCCTCGCGCTTCGTTACCGGCCAGACCATCCCGGTGGACGGCGGCGTTCATTTTGTCTAGGCGTCCGCGCGGATGCGGCACCGGCCCGCGCCCCCGCCCGGCCGCCCAACGACAGTATGCTCATGGGTGGCCGGGTGGGGGAGCGGGCCGGTGTCGCAACGGCCGAAGGCCGCAACGATGAGCGCTCCCCCGCAGATCTTCGACCGCCGCGCGGTGCGCTTGCACCGCGCACGCGCCGCGCGGCAGGGCGTGGGCCACGACTTCCTGATCCGCGAATGCGCCGAGCGGCTGGCCGAGCGGCTGGGCGAGGTGCGGCGCGACTTTCGTCGCGTGCTCGATCTCGGCGGGCGCTGCGGCGATGCGCTGCCGCGCGGTTTCGAGCTCATGGTGCGAACAGCGCTGTCGCGGCCGGAACGGCCGTCGGTCCTCGCCGACGAGGAGCGGCTGCCCTTCGCCGAGGGCGCGTTCGACCTCGTGGTCTCGAACCTCGTGCTGCACGCGGTCAACGACCTGCCCGGCGCGCTGATCCAGATCAACCGCGCGCTGGTCGCCGACGGGCTGTTGCTGGGCGCGCTGTTCGGCGGCGAGACGTTGATCGAACTGCGTCGCGCCCTGTTGGACGCCGAGGCCGAAGTCGAGGGCGGCGTCAGCCCGCGCGTGTCGCCGATGGCCGAGGTGCGCGACCTGGGCGGGCTGCTCCAGCGCGCCGGCTTTGCCCTGCCCATGGTCGACCGCGATCGCGTCACCGTGACCTACGAGCACCCGTTCGACCTGATGGCGGACCTGCGCGGCATGGGCGAGGCCAACGCGCTCGCCGAGCGGCGGCGGTCCTTTTCCCGCCGCGCGACCCTCATGCGGAGCGCCGAGATCTACGCCGAGCGCCACGCCGGCGCGGACGGCCGCGTCCGGGCGACCTTCGAGATCCTGTTCCTCACCGCCTGGGCGCCACACGCCGACCAGCCGCGCCCGCTTCGCCCCGGCAGCGCAGGCAGCCGCCTGGCCGACGCGCTGGGCACCGAGGAGCTCGACGCGGGGGAGAGGGCGGAGCCGGGGAGGACGAAACAGTGATCGGCCGCAATTTCCCTCTTCCATGAGAGACTTCGGCGGAAAGCATCGTGCAGCCCAGGACCCGCCATCCGAGACCCACACTGCTTCCCCGGCTCTCCGCTTCGCTCCGGCCGGGAAAGCAGGTTCCCTTTTTCAGGGAAGCGGTTTCGCAGAGGTCTCCCATGGGAGAGGGGATTCTGGGACGGCACCGCGCCGTCTCAGCGCATGAAGACAAAACCCCGCCCGGGTGGCCCCGGGCGGGGTAAAGGTGGCGGGCCTGGGCCCGCGACCGTTGCGTTCTTCGCGCGTGTCAGCCCTTGGGTTGGGGCACGACGCGCAGGTAGGGCTTGAGGGTCTTCCAGCCCTCCGGGAACTTGGCCTTGGCGTCCTCGTCCGAGACCGCGGGGACGATGATCACGTCCTCGCCGTGCTTCCAGTCGACCGGCGTGGCGACCTGGTGCTTGGCGGTGAGATGCAGCGAGTCGATCAGGCGCAGCACCTCGTCGAAGTTGCGGCCGGTGCTCATCGGATAGGTGATCATCGCCTTGATCTTCTTGTCCGGCCCGATGACGTAGACGTTGCGCACGGTCATGTTGGTCGCCGCCGTGCGCTCCTTTGCAGAGCCCGTCTCGCTGGCCGGCAGCATGTCGTACAGCTTGGCGATCTCCAGGTTCTCGTCGCCGATCATCGGATAGTTCGGCGCCGCGCCCTGGGTCTCCTCGATGTCCTTGGACCACCTCTTGTGGTCCTCGACCGAGTCGACACTGATGCCGATCAGCTTGACGCCGCGCTTGTCGAATTCCGGCTTGAGCTTGGCCGCGCGTCCCAGCTCGGTGGTGCACACCGGCGTGAAGTCCTTGGGATGCGAGAACAGGACGGCCCAGCCGTCGCCGATCCACTCATGGAACTTGATCTTGCCTTCGGTCGTCTCGGCCGTGAAATCGGGTGCTGTATCTCCTATGCGCAGCGACATGGCGCACCTCTCTCGATATCGGGTGTCCGGGTGGATGCTCGCTGCCGAAACTAGTTTCGGCTCGACAATACGGCAAGTGCCCGCTGTTGATCCGGGCATTGTATCTCCGAAGGCTGTTGAATTCCAGGCCGTCAGTCGGGCCGCCGCGCGCACAACCGCTGGACCATCGCCTTAGCCGGGCGCTCGACCAGCCCGTGCTCGTAGGCGATGCGTTGCAACTCCGCCCCGGCCTCCAGCAACTCGCCGGACCGCAGCAGGAAGTCCGGGTTGCGAGGCCTGCCGAATCGCTCGTTGCCTGCCGCGAAGGTTTCGTAGAGCAGCACGCCGCCGGGCGCGACGGCGCCGACGATGCGCGGCAGGATCGGTCGCCACAGATAGTTGGTCACCACGACGCCGCCGAACACGCGGTCGCCCAGCGGCCAAGGCGAGCCGTCCTCGAGGTCGGCCTCGACGGCCTCGACCGACGGGTGGTCGGCCAGGGAGCCCAGCTTCGCGATGTCGCGGTCGAGCGCGGTCACCTCGTGGCCGCGTGCGACGAACAGCGCGGTGTGCCGCCCCCCGCCGCATGCCAAATCCAGCACCCGGGCCCCGGCCGGCACGAGCGGCGCGCAGCGCAGCACCCAGGGCGAGGCCCGCTCGGCCGGCTCGGCAATTTGGGCACTCTCAGCCATTGAGTGCTAATGTGTCTCTGGATTCGGGGCCGTTTGGTTCTATCTTGGCAGACAGTTACGGTTGGACCCAGCGGTTCGGATCGGATCATGATCGTCTTCGACCTCAAATGCTCGGCCGGTCACGGCTTCGAGGCCTGGTTCAAGGACAGCGCCACCTTCGACAAGCAGGTGACGGCGGGCACGGTCGAGTGCCCCGAATGCGGCGACACGGCGGTCGAGAAGGCGCTGATGGCGCCGAAGGTGGGCAAGGGGTCCGAAGCGCGCCGGGGTCGGATGGAGGCGCAGGTCAAGGACATGCTGCGCGCCATGCGCAAGACGGTCGAGACCAACTGCGACTATGTCGGGCCGCGCTTCGCCGAGGAGGCCCGCAAGATCCACTACGGGGAGACCGAGGCGCGCGGCATCTACGGCGAGGCGTCGGACACCGAGGCAAAGTCGTTGCACGAAGAGGGCATCGAGATCAGCCGCCTGCCCTGCGTGCCGCACGAGGACGCCTGACTCGCTTTCGCGGCGCCGCACGACTTCTTTCCCTCGACCGGTAGACCGCCGACCGCGCTGGCGCTATCAACGCGCCGCCATCGGACACCGCATAGGGGAAGGGACATGCTTCAGGGCAAGACCGCACTCGTCACCGGCTCGACCAGCGGCATCGGCCTCGCCATCGCCACGGCGCTGGCGCAGCAGGGCGCCCGGATCATGCTCAACGGCCTCGGCGAAGCCGGTGCGATCGAGAAGGCGCGCGCGGATCTGGCCGAAACGACCGGGGTCGAGGTCGCCTTCAACGGCGCCGACATGACCAGGCCCGACGAGATCGAGGGGCTGGTCGCGGACACGGTTGCGCGGCTCGGCTCGGTCGACATCCTGGTCAACAACGCCGGCGTTCAGCACACCGCATCGATCGAGGACTTTCCGGTCGAGCGCTGGGACACGATCATCGCGGTCAACCTGTCGTCCTCGTTCCACACCATGCGCCACGCGGTGCCGCGCATGCGCGAGGCGGGCTGGGGCCGGATCATCAATACCGCCTCGGTCCACGGCCTCGTGGCCTCGGTCCAGAAGTCGGCCTATGTCGCGGCCAAGCACGGGCTGGTGGGCATGACAAAGGTGGTCGCGCTCGAGAATGCGGGGACCGGCGTCACCGCCAACTGCTTCTGCCCCGGCTTCACGCTCACCGAGCTGATCCAGCCGCAGATCGACGCGCGCGCCGAAAAGTTCGGCGGCGACCAGGAGGCCGGTGTCCGCGACCTGCTGTCCGAAAAGCAGCCCTCGCTGCAGCCGGTCACGGTCGAGCAGATCGGCCAGTTCTGCGTTTTCCTGTGCTCGCCCGCCGCCGACCAGATCACCGGCACGGCGATTCCCATCGATGGGGGCTGGACGGCGCAGTAGGGACGGCGGCCGTCGCGAGGGATGCACCGCCGATAGTCTCCTCAATTCAGAACCAGATCTCCATCCGCAGCCCGCGCGCGTCCCGCAGCGGCTCGCCCTCGGGCAGGCGGCGGCCTTCGCCGCGGGCGATGCGACCGGCGGCCCAGCAAAGCGCGCAGGCGTCCAGTAGGTCGTCGGGCGCGGCGAAATTGCGATCGAGGACGTCCAGCCACTCGTTCAGCTCGCCGAACCCCGCTTCTCGCAAGAGCTCGTAGCGCCGCAGGAATCCGACCGGATCGCGTTTGGGATGCGCCATCGGCACGTCGCCGTTGAGACGCATGAACACGAGCTCCGGGTGGGTCTCGAATACCCGGTCCTGGTCGGCCAGCGTGATCGATCGGTCGATCTCCGCGATGCGGGGCAGGATGTTCCATGCCTGCTTGGAGAAGCCCGCGCCGTCCACTTTGGCCCAGGCGAGCGCCGCGGGGTAGTCGTCGAAGCCGAGGAGCGGCCGGCGCAGGTCCAGGAAGACGCTCGACCGGCGCGGGCCGAGCAGGGCGCGCGCCGCCAAGTCGCAGCCGCGGCGGCCACGGTCGGGCAGGCCGACGGGCATGTCGACGCAGAGCACGTCCGCGACGGGCAGCTTGTCCCAGCGCGGCGCCACGACAACCTCGGGCGTGCCGCCGCCCCGGCGCCGCACCCCGATCCAGCCGCCCCGCGCGCCGTCGACCCCCATCACATCGGTCAAATCAGGCCCGCCCGCGCCGCATGGGCGCTATGGAAAAAACGCAATTCGCGTTAACCTTTCCTAAACGATTGGTCACTATCTTGGCACCTGGATTTCACGGGATCGATCGCTCCCAGACCGGTCTCTTGGACATCCGATACCCTCATTGACGCCTCCCTGTTCCCTTGCGGAGCCGCTTCCCCAAGCGGCTCCGTTTTTCTGTCCGGCTTGTCGCCGCTCCCGGCTATCGTGTAAGCCGTCGGGTGCCATACCCACGGGAGCGGCTCGATGGTCCAGCCCAAGTTCCACAAGTTCGACACGCTCGGCCTGCATGCGGGCCAGCATCCCGATCCGGCGACCGGCGCGCGCGCCGTGCCGATCTACCAGTCGACCTCGTACGTCTTTCCCGACGTCGACCACGCCGCGTCGCTGTTCAATCTGGAGCGCGCGGGCCACGTCTACTCGCGCATCTCCAACCCGACGGTGGCGGTTCTGGAGGAACGCCTCGCCGCGCTCGAGGGCGGCGTCGGCGCCGTGTGTACGGCCTCGGGCCAGGGTTCGCTGCATCTGGGCATCGCCACGCTGATGGGCGCCGGCGGGCACATCGTGTCCTCGGCCTCGCTCTACGGCGGCTCCTACAACATGCTCAAATACACCCTGCCGCGCTTTGGCATCGAGACCACCTTCGTCGACCCGCGCGACACCGACGGTTTCAGGACGGCGATCCGGCCCGAGACGCGCCTCGTCTTCGGCGAGTCGCTGGGCAATCCGGGGCTCGAGATCATGGACCTGCCGGCGATCGGCGGGATCGCGCACGACGCCGGTATCCCGGTCATGATCGACAACACCTTCACCACGCCCTACCTGTTCCGTCCGTTCGAGCACGGCGCGGACCTGGTCATGCATTCGGTGACCAAGTTCCTGGGCGGCCACGGCGTGGCCATCGGCGGTGCGCTGGTCGACGGCGGTACCTTCGATTGGGAGGCCTCGGGCAAGTTCCCGACGCTGACCGAGCCCTATGCCGGCTATCACGGCCTCGACTTCGCCGAGGAGTTCGGACCCGCCGCCTTGGTCATGCGTGCGCGATACGAGGGGTTGCGCGATTTCGGTGCCTGCATGTCGCCGGCCAACGCCTTCTACCTGTTGCAGGGCGTCGAGACGTTGTCGGTGCGCATGGACCGGCACGTCGAGAACACGCGGCGCATCGTCGAGTTTCTGGAAAAGTCCGACATGGTCGGCTGGGTCAGCTATCCCGAGCTGCCGCACCATCCCGACCACGCGCGCGCCGAGGCGCTGATGCCCAAGGGCTGCGGCGCGGTCTTCACCTTCGGCATCAAGGGCGGGCGCGAGGCCGGGCGCAAGTTCATCGAGCGGCTCAAGGTGTTCTCGCATTTGGCGAATGTCGGCGACGCCAAGTCGCTGGTGATCCACCCGGCCTCCACGACCCACCAGCAGATGGACGCCGACGCGCTGAAGGCGGCCGGCATCGGCGAGGACATGGTGCGTCTGTCGGTCGGGCTCGAGGACGCCGAGGACCTGATCGGCGATCTCGAGCAGGCGCTCCGCGCCGCGACCAAGGACGCGAAGCCCGCCCGGGCGGCGGCGGAGTAGGGACCATGAAGCTCGACGTCGACAACACCGAAATCCACGCGTCCACGGGCGGCAAGGAGTTCGATCCTTCGCTGCCCTGCATGGTGTTCCTCCACGGCGCCGGCATGGACCACACGGTGTGGGCCCTGCAGTCGCGCTATTTCGCCCATCACGGCTTCGGCGTGCTGGCGGTCGACTGGCCCGGCCACGGCCGATCGGGCGGCGAGCCGATCCTGTCGATTGTCGAGCAAGCGGAGTGGCTGACGAAGCTGCTCGACGCGGCGAAGGTCGAGAAGGCCGCGCTGGTCGGCCACTCGATGGGCGGGCTCGCCGCGATCGAGACGGCGGCACGCTTCCCCGACCGCGTCTCGGCCGTCGCGCTGTGCGGCATCGCCGAGGCGATGCCGGTGCATCCCGACCTGCTGGCCGCCGCGCGGAACGGGGACCATCTGGCCTACGACCTGGTGGTCAACTGGGGCTATGGCGGGGCTGCGCAACTGGGCGGCCATCCGTCGCCGGGCTACTGGATGACGGGTGCCGGAATGCGGCTGCTCGAGCGGGACCGCCGGGCCATCGGCGCCGACTTCGCGGCGTGCAACGACTACGGCAAGGCCAACGGGACGGCGGCCAAGATCAGGTGCCCGGCGCTGTTCGTGCTCGGCGACGGCGACAAGATGACGCCGCTCGAGTCCGGGCGCGCGCTCGCCGCCGAGGTCGAGGGCAGCCGGGTCGCCGTGATCCGCGACTGCGGCCATATGATGATGGTCGAGCGTCCGGACGCCACCCTCGACGCGCTCAGGGATTTCCTGGCAACGGTCGAGGCCTGAGCGCCGCGATCACATCCACTGCGCGATCTTGTCGTGCTGGACCCGTACGCGGGCGTAGAGCCGATAGTAGATGATGACTTGGCGCAGCGGCTCCGACAGGCGGTCGAAGCCCGAGACGAAGGCGACCACGACGCCCAGGCTGGTTTGGCCCTGGATGACGAAATAGCCGCCCAGCACGAGCGCGGTGAGCGGCGCCAGCCCGTTCAGGATATTGACCACGGTCTTGGACAGGAACTTCAGGACCAGGATCCGCATGCGGTTCCCGTAGACGGTGCCGATGTGGTCGCAGATCTCGCGCTCTTCGGGGATGTTGTCGCCGTTGGGCGCGATCCGGGCGATCATGTCGCCCAGATCGCGGAGCAGATCGATGCGCGTGGCCAGCAGCCGGTTGATGATGCGTTGGAGCAGCGGGATGATCACCAACTGCGGTATCAGGAATACCGCGGCGACCGCCGCCAGCAATGGTTCGGTGAACAGCATATAGCCCAGGATCGATGCAAAGGTGCCGATCTGGACGAAGGGCCCCGACAGACCTTCCCCGACAAACCCGCCGAGCTGTTCGGATTCCTTGTTGATCACCGGCACGGCGCGGCCTTCCTCCTCGGCGCCGTCCAGCGCGTGCCTGCGGTGAAGGGTCGAGAGGTGGTCGCGCAGGTAGCGCACGGCGCTCTCCGACAGCCACGCCTGGTAGGTCTTGAAAACCAGCTTGAGCACCGAGAGCAGGACCAAGACACCAAGATAAACGCCGCCCAGCAGGATCAGCGTGTCGACCTTGCCGGCTTCGATGACGTCGTTGACGATCAGGCGCTGAAGCTCGAGCGGTGCCATGCTGAGCGCCGCGACAATCGCGCCGAGCAGGCAGATCCAGATCTGGTGGTGGCCGCTCATCCGCCACACGAAGCGCCAGATCGACCGTGCAGGCGTGTCGTCTCCGGTTCGTTCGATGTCGTGTGGCGCCGGGATGGAGGGCTTGTCGAGGAGAAATCGCGGCATCGTCCGTGTTCTGGCGGCAGGGGTGGCGGAGGCGGGTGCTTGCAGGAGGACGGGCCGGCGCCATCGGCGCGCGGGAGATGACGGGGGTGCGAGGGGGCTCCCGGCGTTAGTCGAGCACCTTCGCGCCGCTTCCGTGCGGCGCCGCGTCAGCATATCGCCGATCGGAGCCGCAGCGGGAATATGGGCGACGCGTCGCATACCGGCAACGCAAAGGGCCGGCCGCCTTGTCGGCGACCGGCCCCGGCTTCGTCCCGCGTCGTTCGGGTTACGCGGCCTTCTTCTTGCCCTCGATGGCCTTCTGGCCGCCGATCTCGATCTTGCGCGGGCGCAGGTGCTCGGGCACCTCGCGCACCAGGTCGATCGACAAGAGGCCGTTCTCGAGCTTGGCGCCCTTGGCCTGGATGTGGTCGGCGAGCTCGAAGCGGCGCTCGAAGGCCCGGCCGGCGATGCCGCGGTGCAGGAAGCGCACCTCCTCGTCGCCGTCCTCGGCCGCCTTGCCGCGGATCGTCAGGGTCGAGTTCTCCACCGTGATGTCGATGTCTTCCTCACGGAAGCCGGCCACCGCGACCACCACGCGGTAGTCGTCCTCGCCCAGCTTCTCGATGTTGTACGGCGGATAGCTCGGGGCGCTGGCCTCGCCCGCCATGGCCGATTCCAGCAGACGGTTCACGCGGTCGTACCCGATCGTGGACCGGAACAGGGGCGAAAGGTCGATCGTTGCCATCACATGTCCTCCTTCAAGAGCAACTGTGCTTCTGGCCCGCCCGATTGGGCCGGGCCATTGTTCAGGCTTTCACCAAGCTCCGCGGCCCGGCACGTGGCGCCGCGAAGCGATTCCCATTTAGGGGGAAGCGAATTGGTTTCAAGAGGTTATCGGGATGTTAGGGTTACCCCTGCACACTCTCTGGTAAGGTTTGGACAGTAGCGTCCCGGCCGAACGGGATCGATCGACCGCATGGACGGGAGCGCGCGCTTGACGCAAGGCGACACCTCACCGGCTTTCTTCAACCGCACCTACGACGAGACGCTGGCGCTGCTCGAGGAGGCGCGGTTCTACATCTCGGACGGCGCGCGCACCGATGCGGCCGCGCTGGATTCCGAAGCGCGGCTGCGCTTCGCGCGCGAATCGATGCGGGTCACCTCCCGGCTGTCGCAGGTGATGGCGTGGCTGCTGGCCCAGAAGGCGGTCCACGCCGGCGAGATCGACCGCACGGAGGCGGCCGGGGACGGCTACGCCCTCGACGGCCGGTCCGTATGCGAGCCCGCCGATCCCGCCCAGTCGGAGAGCCTGCCGCGCCACCTGCGCAGCTTGCTGGAGCGCTCGCATGCGCTCTATATGCGCGTCTCGCGCCTCGACGCGATGGTCCGCGGCGACGCCTGACAGCGGCCCTTCGGCACGCTCGGGAGGGCCGGCGCCGATGCGCGGAAAGGCGATCACCCCTTGTTGCGCACGAAAGTGGCGACGAAATATTCCTCGCCGTCGAACAGCGGCTTGGGCTCGCCCGGGCCCTCGATCATGAAGAACTTGTGTGCGGTGATGGGCGCGGCCAGCGCGTAGCCCTGCTTGCCCATCTCGCGGCGGTGATACTCCATCGCGGCGGCGGTGAACTCCTTCGCCAGCACCGTGATGCGCTCGACGCCGGTCTCGTCCTTCAGCTTGTCGTCGGCCAATTTCGTCTCCCTGCCTTGGGTGCGCGGCCTCGGGGCCGCGGGCGCTTTCTGGACGACATGATCACATCTCAGGGCCGCGGCGTGAAGCTGCGCGGCGTCGATTCCGCGGTCCGGGGAGCCGGGTCAGCGCTACAACAGCCGCGCCTGCGCTTCGCCCTCCCGGCCGCCGGTCCCCGGCGGCTCCAACACCGAGGGATCGTCGTTCCGCACGGCGTTGACGCGGGTCGAAACCGGAGTCGCGCGCAGCCGTTCGGCCGGCGCGGGGCGCAGGGATGCGCGGGCGTCTTCCAAGGGCATCGCCGTATCCAGCCAGGCGCCGTATGTGTCCGGGTCGAGGATCACCGGCATGCGCGGATGGATGTGCGCGATCGAGGCCGACGCCTCCGTGGTCACGATGGTGAAACTCTCGACCGGCCCTTCCGGTCCGTCCCAGCGCTCCCACAGGCCGGCGAACCCGAACACGCCGCCATCGTCCAGCGTCACCCTGTAGGGTTGCTTGGCCTTGCCTCCGGTCGCCCATTCGTAGAAGCCGTCTGCCGGAACGAGGCAGCGGCGTTGGCGGAAGGCCTCGCGGAAAGCCGGCTTCTCTGCCACCGTCTCGCCGCGCGCGTTGATCAGCCGGCTGCCGATGCTCGCGTCCTCGGCCCACGACGGGATCAAGCCCCAGCGCAGCAGGTCGAGCCGCCGCCCGCCGTCTGCGCCGGGGCGCACCACCGGCAGCGCCTGCGTCGGCGCGGCGTTGTAGCGCGGCGCCAGGTTGCGCGGCGGCCCGCCATAGGCGAAGTGCCGCCGCACGGCCTCCTCGGGCGTGGTGATCGAGTAGCGTCCGCACATGGGCAGGGACGTAACACGGCAACCTAGCGCGCGTCGTGGAAGATGATGCCCAGCGCGAAGCGCTCGCCGCCGCGAACCCGACTGATCCCATGCCGCATCTGCGCGCGCATCCAGCCGCGCTTGCCGGCCACCGGCCGCTCGAACACGGGGAAGACGATGGCCTCGCCCTGCTCGGCGGCGACCGCCGTGCCGATCGACTGCTGGCGCGGCCGGTTCTCGACCAGCAGGAACTCGCCGCCCTCGTAGTCGACGCCGCGGCGCGACAGCATCACCACCGCCTGCAGCGGGAAGTGAATTTCGCCGTAGAGGTCGCGGTGCAGCCGGTTGTAGCCCTCGGTCTCGTAGTGCAGCAGCAGCGGCGTGGGACGGGTCTGCCCCGCTTCGCGGCACCGCGCCAGGTAGCCGTCCAGCGTGTCCGGGAACCCGGGCGCGCGTCCCAGCCGCCGCTCCATGTCCGCGGCGATCGGTGCCAGGCGTGGGTAGAGCGCGGTTCGCAGCGCGGCGACAGTCCGGGGCAGCGGATGCGCGAAATAGCCGTAGTCGCCGCGGCCATAGGCGATCCGTTCCATGACCACGCGACTGCGGAAGCGCTCGTCCCGGCCGTGCAGCGCGGCCAGGGCGGCGCACTCGGCGGGCGTCAGCAGGCCCGGCAGGCGGGCGTGCCCCGCCTCGTCGAGCGCCGCATGCACGGCATCCCAGTCGGCGGCGGCCACGCGCGCCTCGATGCTCGGTTCCGTCATGGCCGCAGGATAGGCGCGTCCCTCGGCGCCGGCCATCCGCCGATTGCGTGCGTTTCCCGGGCTGAAATCCGGCCCCGCGATACGATATTGTGAAGACCCATGACCGATACTGCCATTCGCGAGCCCGGCGTCGCCGGGATGTTCTACCCCCGAACGGCCGACGCCCTGGCGCGCAAGGTCGACGAGGCGCTGGCCGCGGTGACCGTGAGGCATGCCGCGCCCAAGGCGCTGATCGCGCCCCACGCCGGCTACGTCTATTCGGGCGCGATCGCCGCGACCGCTTATGCACAGCTCGCGCCCGTCGCCGACCGGATCGAGCGGGTCGTGCTGCTCGGCCCGGCGCACCGCTATCCGGTGCGCGGCCTGGCCGCGCATTCGGCCGCCGCCTTCCGCACGCCGCTAGGCGACGTGCCGTTGGACCGCGACGCCGTCGCGCGCATCGTCCGGCTGCCGCAGGTGAACGTGCGCGACGTCGCGCACGAGGGCGAGCATAGCCTCGAGGTCCATCTGCCGTTCCTCCAGCGTGTGCTCGGCGATTTCGCGCTGGTGCCGCTGGTCGTCGGCGCGGCGACGCCGGAAGAGGTCGACGAGGTGCTCGACGCGGTGTGGGGCGGGCCCGAGACGCTGATCGTGATCAGTTCGGACCTGTCCCACTTCCTTGGCTACGACGACGCCCGCCGCACCGATCTCGACGCCTCGCGCAAGATCGAGCGCCTCGACCTCGAAGGTCTCGGGGAGGACCAGGCCTGCGGCCGCTATCCGATCCGCGGGTTGCTCCGCCGCTCCCGCGCGCTCGACCTGCGCGCCACGACATTGGATCTGCGCAATTCGGGCGACACCCAGGGGCGCAAGGACCGGGTCGTCGGCTACGGTTCCTACGCCTTCGAATACGCAGTCTCGGCGCGGATCGACGACGATCTGCGCGAGACCCTGCGCGAGATCGCGCGGAGCGCGATCGCCGACGGCGCGGGGACCGGCACGCCGCCCGAGATCGGCCTCGACGGGCTGCCGCGGCCACTGCAGGCGATGCGCGCCACCTTCGTCACGGTGAGGCAGCACGGCAGGCTGCGTGGCTGCATCGGCTCACTTGTGCCGCAGCAGCCGCTCGCGCGCGACGTGGCCCAGAACGCGTGGAAGGCCGCCTTCGCCGATCCGCGTTTCAAGCCGGTGACGGCGCAGGAGGAGGCGGAACTCGACATCTCGGTGTCGATCCTGTCGACGGCGCGGCGCATCCACGCGGCGGGCGACGCGGCGCTGCTCGACGAACTCCGCCCCGACCTCGACGGACTGATCCTGGTCGACGGCGACCGCCGCGGGGTGTTTCTGCCCCAGGTTTGGGAGAGCCTGCCCGACCTCAAGACCTTCCTCGCCCGGCTCAAGGCCAAGGCGGGCCTGCCCGAGGGCCGCTGGCCCGAGACGATGCAGGCCTACCGGTTCACCACCGAGAGTTTCTAGGGGGTTCTGTCCCCGACAGGGTCACCTCCGGCCGGTGCGCCCGTCGCGTCGATGGGCGCGCTTGCTGCCTCGGCGCCCGCATCCAGCGCGGCACGGACTCGACCCCCACGGCTCACACCGCGAACTCGCGCAGACGCACGCCCTGACGCCGACGTCCCCAGTCGCCCGGCGGGCCGTCGAACACGCCGGCGCAGCGCGTGCCGCAGCCCTGGCAGTGGCCATCGGCGGTCAGCCGCCACTCCGACAGCTCGTACCAGTCGCGGCCGATCAGCCGCTCGCCGCAGACGTGGCAGTAGGTGCTCTGCCGGCCCTTGTCGTGGACGTTGCCGGTATAGGCGTAGCGCACTCCGGCCTTCATCGCGGTACGACGCGCCATCGCCAGTGTCGCGGGTGGCGTCGGCGGGTTGTCCTGCATCTTCCAGTCGGGGTGGAAGGCGGAGAAGTGCATCGGCACGTCGGGGCCCAGATGCTCGACCACCCATTCGCTCATCTCCGCGATCTCGGCCTCGCCGTCGTTCTCTCCCGGGATGACAAGGTTGGTGAGCTCGAACCAGACGCCCGTCTCGTGCTTGAGATACTCCAGCGTCTCCAGCACCGGCTGCAGATGACCCGAGCAGACACGGTCGTAGAACCGCTCGGTGAACGCCTTGAGGTCGATGTTCGCCGCGTCCATGTGGCGGAAGAACTCGGCCCGGGCCTCGTCGGTCACGTAGCCCGCGGTCACCGCCACCGTCTTGATGCCGCGCTCCCGGCAGGCCTGCGCCACGTCGACCGCGTATTCGAGGAAGATCACCGGGTCGTTGTAGGTGAAGGCGATCGA
>CAZMTC010000059.1:0-16315 GCA_964569105.1 uncultured Alphaproteobacteria bacterium
GAAAGATGAAGCGTTTGTCGCCGCGCAGGACTTCCAGCCATGAACCGATATAGGCCGCGTGATCCTCGCGGGTTTCGGGGGTGAGTCCGAGGTCGGCGGACAGGAAGGCCGATCCCAGCTCCGCGACCAGCTCTTCGCGGGCATAGCCTTCATCGCCAAAGCGCTTGCGCCCGAAATCGCGATCCAGCCGGGACGGATGCCGCGTCCAGTGGGTCAGCTCATGCGCCAAGGTGGCGTAGTAGCTCTCGGCGTCGCGGAACGTCTCGAAGGGCGGCATCTGCACATGGTCCGGCCCCATGGCGTAATAGGCACGGTCCCCGCCATGGCGGATGGTGGCGCCGGTGGCGGAAAAGAACCGCTCGGCGGACTCGATGCGCTCGATATCTGGATTGACCGGCTCCGCCGTCGCATAGAAATGCGCGGGCAAGCCCTCGATTTCCTCGACGTTGAACACGGTGTATCCCTTCATGAAGGGGATATGCTGCTCGAATTCCTTTCCTGCGTCGTCCGTCTCGGTCTTGGTGAAGGTATCGGCATAGACGACCAGCTCGCCCTTGGCCCCTTTTCGGACATGTCCGCCAAGCTGCTTGGCCTGCTTGTAGGTCATCCACAGCGGCGCTGTGAATTCCCGTGCGGCGGCTGCCGCCCATAGCAGGATGATATTGATTCCCTGATACGGAATGCCGTTATGCCGCAAGGGCCGCTCGATCCGCCCGGCCAGATGTCCGGCGCTCCACGGCTTGCGCCAGGTCAGTTCGCCTTTCTCAAGGTCGGCAATGATCTTGTCGGTAACACGGGTATAAACATCTGCTTTCATTGGTCTTTCTCCTAGTTTGGGTTGCGCATATGCAACCGACTAGGCCCGCGCCAATGAGCGGGGGGAGGCCGTCAAGGCCGGTGACCGGCGGAGGGGGATCGCCCGGCCTGCACAAACGAAAGTGCGGAAGGCAGGGGACACCGCCGGTCAACGCCCGAAGGGTCTTGGCCTTGACGGATGAAGGGGCCGCAGGCCCCAATAGATTTGAGGACAGCGCGCTAGCGCTGCACTAGATTGCGCAAGGGATCGAAGCCGAATGGCCGAGAAAGCCGTCGGCTGGCTCGGTTCACGAGAGCCCGGTCCGCATGGATGCGCCAACAGCCTGACAGGAAGCCAATTACGATAGCTCACGCTCACTCAGTGCACGTCGACCGAGCTGTTATAAACAAGCGAAAAGTAATGTAATCAGAGGACAACGCTTATGGAGAATGACTCTCTTTACATTGTTGACTTTATTATATAAAAGTAGATTCGATATGACAGGAAAAATCGAATTCACTCGACTGGATGAAATCAAGCTCGACCCCTTAAACCCTAGGCTAGGTCGATCCTTGGATAATGCGAATCTATCGCAAGATGAAATTTATGACCGTATGAAAGATTGGTCGCTGGAAGAACTAGCGACATCATTTCTGGAAAGTGGCTTTTGGGCTCACGAAGCAGTCCTCTGTGTCAAAGAGGAGCTAAATGGTGAGCAAGCCCTAGTCGTTGTCGAGGGAAACCGCCGGATAGCTGCATTGAAAAGACTTCAAAAGGCATTCGATGGTGAGGAAGCTTCGAAGACTTGGAAAGAAATCATCGCCGATCAGGCACGACCGGATAAGATGTTCGCCAATGTGCCGATCATCATCGTCGAGTCTAGGCAAGAGATAATTTCGTTCCTCGGTTTTCGCCATGTCACGGGAATCAAGGAATGGGCACCGCCCGAAAAGGCGCAATTCATTGCAAAAATGATCGAAGACGGCGGCCTTTCGTACCGCGACGTAATGCGGCGGATCGGCAGCAAGACACCTGCTGTGCAGAGAAACTACATCGCCTATTGCATCCTTCGGCAAATGGATGAAACGGAAGATATAGAAGTCAGCAATGTAGAGGACCGGTTTAGTGTCCTTTTCCTCTCAATCAGAACGCCCGGCGTGCGCCAATTCCTTGGAATAGACCCAAAATTCGAGGTTGAGCCTGCCGACGTGTCGCCGCCCATTTCCGAGGAGCATGTTGCGCACCTTGTTGAATTTGCAACCTGGCTCTTTGGCAATGCAGAAACCAGTCCTGTAGTGAATGACTCCCGGCAAATCGAAAAATTCTCAAAGGTTCTAGCCTCTGAGGAGGGGCTTGCGTATCTGAGAACTGTAAAACGGCCTAGTTTAGAAAAGGCATTCGTTATTTCGGGCGGCGACCAGGAAGAGGTATACGAACTCATTTCGACAGCAGCATATAGTCTACAGGAAGCGCTTTCCACTATTCATTTTTACAAGAACGACGAACGCTTAAAAGATCTATCGAAAAAAATGATCAGTAGCGCCCTTCAGATCAAATCAACTCTCGGAATTAGCGACTAATGCTGCAAATTCCCGAGAAGGATTTCCGGAAATCCGTGAATGTGTCGAATGTTGGAGTGACGTCTCTCGGAGATTGGCTTGAAGCCTGCCTTCTATTCTCACAAGAACGAGTCTCAAAGAGCGATGTTGTAGATCTTCTCATTGAAGAGCAGATTTGCAATGATGACGACCAAGATTTGGCATATCGGATCGCCACCCATGGTTGGGAAGAACTTAATCGCCGCAAGCGCTGGGGCGGGCTTTCCCTAGGAATCGACTTTACAAGAGACCGTTTGACTAGAATTGCTGCGTGGGAGGACGATCTTTTTTCGTCCTTTATGGTATTGTTGTCGCTCTTTCGTATTTACCCGAAATGGGCCGGTGATCATCGTGACTATGTCGGTCAGGGCGATCTGTTCGAGCGCTGTACCGAAGTCATTTGCCCATCCCTTCTGCCCGGATGGAAGACTTATCGTTCAGGCTGGACGCCGGACGACGCGAAGAACATCCCCGGCATTGTAGAAGCACTTTGTGACCTTCTGCATACATCAGGGGCTACAGATTTAGGCGAGTGGATTGCGCCGCAAGGTAATGACGGCGGATTGGATTTAGTTTGTTACCGAACATACGGGGATGAACGACAAGGGACGCCGGTGTTCTTTCTTCAATGCGCGAGTGGAAAGAATTGGCGTGATAAAATTCATACGCCTAACGGCGAAACGTGGAAGAAGTATTTAAACGCGGCAGTCACCCCCAGCACCGGTATTATTGCTCCATTCGTTATTGAAAACGCTGAACTCAAGAGAGCATCTCTGGAGGGGCAAGCGATTGTGTTTGATCGGATACGGCTGCTCAGCGCGAAACGCTCTTTACCCGTTGAATTGCCCGAAGACCTTGCAGACGAATTGAGGGAATGGATGCGTGTGCGTGTGGAAGCTCTGCCGGTCCATGATGTTTAAATTTATGGCCGCTACCTCAATGGCCGTCGGTCTAAAGGGATATCCCATTGTCAACTTTGACCCAGAACATCACCTCGTTATCGTATTTCCTAGTGTACCATGTGCGCTCGCACGAGCATTCATGAACAACATTGTCCGGTACCACCGTTTTCTCACCGCAGTCCCAACACCAGAATGCGAAACTGCGGCAGATGTCACACTTGCCGGTAAAGATGATTGCCCAGCCATCAATAGGCAACGGAAACTGCCCATCCCAGAACACAATTCCTTTGGTTTTTCGGTTCTGCATGTCACAGTAAGGGCATGGATCAGTGGCCGCGTGATCAATTTCCTCAGCGTCCTCGGTCGTTAAGAGCACGATATCTATGCGCTGCGCAGCTCTGTTCTCTGCGGCCTGCGTCCAGCCGCCAGAGCACACAATCACGCCGCGAGAAGCTTGGACGTCGCGCATCATGCCTTCGAACGTCTCAACGTCTTTCACGTCAATTTTTCGCTTTCGTCTTTTCGCATCATAGATAATACGCCGCGTGACGCTTTCTTCCCACCGCGCATCGACTAAAATGTCGATCTGACGTTTCACGCCGCTAATCGAACCGGTTAAAGATGCATTTGGAGTAACAGAGACATCCATCCCCGCGGCCTCGATCTCGAAACACGCTGCGACACGTTCATATATCCGCCAATCCGGTGTGTCTGCCATCGCCGCCTCACCAATTCATCCCAACTGAAATGTTCTGCACATTCACTTTGCCTTTCCGAATGCCAGAACCGTGTCCATTTCACTTGGGGAGACGGGACTAAGCTCAGTCAGGTCGACGTCAAAACGTACATTATCGATGCGAGAACCAGGAGGTATCTCAGGAACCGGTACAGTGGAGGCATCTAGAATCACTAATGACGTGCTATCAGGAAACACGCCCAACTTGAGTGTGGTGCGGTATATATCTCGCCCGCCCTTGACCAAGCATTGAGATAAGAACCGTGCGCGCAGATCATCATCGCTGATCTTACCGTACACCTCTTCGATAAGGTCTGCGGCTGTGCGGCCGGAATTAAGTTCTACTACGGCCAACGAAGCTACATAGACGCGAAACTCGCCGTTGGGGCGAAGTTGATCGAGAGAGAATCGATGCTTTCGTCGTGACGATTTCGTCGTTTTGGCCTCAAGGGCAAAGCGTTCAGTCACATAGTCGTACTTAGCATTTTTATTGAAACACCAGCATTGGACTGCCGTTGCCAGATCACTTGCGCGCAATAGGATGTGGAGTTCGCCCCATAGGCCGACGATATCCCCGGCCGATTCACCGATCTGCTTGAATAGATCGGCCAGTTCCAGAATGCGGGCCGCGATCTCCTTGTTTGCGTATGGTGTCTTAGGGACCTTGAACGTCTCTTCCAGCAGCCGAAGCACCATTCGAACTACATCGGGGTCGTTCTCGTTTAGGCGCACGACGGTATAAATGCCTAGAGCTGCATCGACGTTGTCGGACTTGATCACGCAGTCGCGCGAGAAGTGGACGGAGAGAGATCGTAATTCTATGTCGTTGCGGACATCCTCTCGCCGTGCGGCAAATAACAGGGAGGGAAAGGAATCGCCATCTACCGACAGCCAGAACGAGTTATCATCCACCAAGGATTGCCCAAACAACTGGTCGCAGTCCTCGGGATAGTCGTTCACCAGTTTCGCGTAGGCTTCGAAGAGCATAACGGGCCTACCTTTCGACCCAGACGCGCTCCATCAGATGATCGGGAACATGAACGGCCAGTATCGGAACGTCCCGGATCGTCCGCTTCTTATCCGCAGTATGGATATCGTAGCGGTGGAGTTGGAAAGTGATCGCCTCGGCGGATATCAGCGCCCTGGCACCCGGATAGTTGGTCTTGGCGTTCTTACCCTGAAATAGGTTCTTGATCTTCGGCGGAGCTTTATCGCTGAGCGTACGCACCGCACTGACACCTGACCACGGCCCCGATAGAGCATAGAAGCTGCACCGCATATCCGGCTCTTCGGTGGCCAGCCGTTCAAGCCCCAGCATGAGGGCGGAATGCTGCAAATTGTCGTCTGGCCATTTGTAGCGTAGCCGCCCGATCTTCGCGAGCACATCGGCCAGCCTGATATCGTCGCTGAACGCCGGAACGATCTGTTTGTCGTTCCAGCCTGCTTCGGCATAGCGCATGAAATCGAAGTCGGCGATGATCTCGTCTACCACCTCACGATTATCGGATACGATCTCGGAATCCTCGAACGGATGGTCGGGCGCGATCCAGCCGCCGCGACCCTTGGATTGGTACATTTCCAGCAGGATGACCGAGTTGCGCGTAGGTTTCAGGCTTTGATCGAGGAAGTATGTCCGCCGCCACTCTTTCAACGTCTTACCGTCGTCAAGATGATGGCGAATCGATCCACGAATGGATTCCTCGTGTTTCACATAGTCGGTAAAAGCATCGATATTCTCGGATGTCAGATATATCCGACACAGCCCGAGATAGCTCTTCTTGTAGCCGAAAAAGCGAGCGCGCTGCTGGATGTTGTCGGCGTTGCCAACGCCGGTTGAGCGCGGCATATAGCTTACGGTCAGTCCTTCGACCGTGAAACCCCGGTCAAGACCGATCCCGCCAACCAGAATCCAGCTATACTCGCCCTTCCAGTCCACGGTCGGGATGCGGTTTTTCTCACGAGTGTTGAGCTCGACCACCGCCGTTTCCTCGATGGCGTCGAACAATACGGACAAGACATTCTCGAAGGTGAAGGATGTCGTGTAAGTCTTGAAGAGTTCGTCGGCGGATTGCTTGAACGCGGCAATCAGTTCGCCGTAATCGTCGTGGTCCTCATCCTGCAGGATGACGGACCAGTTCTCCTTGGTCTGCTTGACCCACCGCGCGAACATCAGGTGCTCATCCTTGGGCACGGCGGGATGGATCATCATGGATCGGTTACGTCCCTGCTGGTCATCCTCTTCCAGCAATCCAATGGCCACGCCGATAAAGTAGTCTCGCAAAGCGGCCAGCAGGCTTTTCGGCGGTTCCTGTGGCGGATCGTTCTTGTCCGGCACATCACCGAACGGGATCGGCTCAATATACCGGCTTGCCCCATCGACAAAGAACTCCTGCCCGCCGACATATTTGCTGCCGGGCGTCAGGACGCGCCCGAAGTCAGGGGAAAGTGTATCGATACGGCTGATTAGCAGCGGGGCCTGGGGCGTGGCTGTATAGAGCAAGTAGCTATGATGCGGGAATAACCGGCGGAGCTCGACAATCCGCGAATATGTCGTGCTTTCCTCGTCCTGCTTCGCCCGGGTGTTGATCCCGGCCTGATCACCTTCATCATCGATGATCAGAGTCGGCACATCGGACAGATCGGAATCGGACAGGAGCGTTGCCAGATTGTCGAGATGCTGGTGCTGCTTCATCGAGACGATCAGGATCGTCCGCGCGCGGGGATTTCCCCGCCGCCAGCGGGCGAGTTCCATATTCACACGATCCAGTTCGCTTTGCTGGAACCCTTTTTGCTGCGTCGAGAATAGCTTCCATTCGCGCGTGCCCTCAATGTCCAGATCCTCTTTGAGACGGGAATGAGATTGCTCGACTAGATTATTTGTCGTGCCCGCCAGCAAGATCACGAGGCGATACTGATTGTCACGTGCGAGAGCAGCCAGGCTGGTAAAGGACAGAGTTTTGCCGCTCTGAACATAGCCGATAACCAAGCCGGTATTGACTTGTTCTGCCCTGGACGGATCAACGCATTCACTCAAAATCGACGTTGTCTCGTCGATCAGCCTATCCTTCTCTTCATCGGACAAGGCGTCGTTCGCGTTCAGCATATCAGTGAAGGCGCTGCCCTGAACGGGCGTCCATGTTCCTTCGCTCGCCGACACAGTCGGCGCAACTCTTATGATGTTTTTCGTATCAGCCATGCATTAATCTCTTGGACATCTGGTTCTTCAAAATTTCATTGGTGTAACGACGGACAGCTGCCGGATTCTTGTCGGCCAGTTCACCGGCCACGACCTCGGCCAGCGCCATCGCAGCCGCGATGTTGAGAATGGCTGTGAAACTCTCCGAATCCATTGTTGGGAACTGCGCCATAAACGGGTGCAGCATCGCCACCCGCACTGTAATCCGGCGCGGTTCGGGGTCGGTGATCGAGGGACGGTCGCGGATGCTCAGCCACTCAGCGGCATCTTCGGCATAGGACAGTTCGATGGCGACCACCCATGTCTCACTACGAAAACGCAGCCTGAACTCGGCCTGTTCCATATCGGCGCTATCCAAATCTGGAAGCGGCTCGTCCTGCGGTTCTGCGTTGACCTCCACTTCTGCGGGCGCAGCAGGGGCTGCGCTATCTTTATTCTTGCTCGCAGCCAGGGTCGCATCCTGAAGGCTGGATGCGGTCGTATTCAGCGCGGCGGCGGCATCCTTGCGGGCGGCTTTGGCGCTGGACTTGGTGCGGTGTTCCCGTGCCTGCTGCAACAACGGGAACTCTTCCTCTGAAAGGACCTTGCGCAGTTTGCGCAGAAATTCGTCCTCGCTCTCTTCCCACTTGATTCCGTCCTTGGTGTGGGAGACGAAGAACCCTTTCAGATGGATTTCTCCGAATATCCGCTGATAGGGATATGTGTTTGAGCGCCCGAAGATATCTTCGGGCCGGTAGGCTTCATCTGCGCTGCCCATGATCAGGCGTTTGCGCCGAAATAGGGCCAGCCCGGCCAGCCGCGTACTCGCCGTCTCACGGATCGCCACGAAGCCGGACGCCGACTTGCCGTCTCCAAGATCGAAGTCAATCGCCAGCTTCCACTCAACGGGTTGCCCGTCGGGATCGCGGTAGCTGGGCGCAGTCAGGATGGCCGGGTCCTCATAGCTGAGTTCCTGGCCATCGACATAGAGAGCCAGCGAGCCTTCGCGGATATAGACCCGGTAGATGCTGGACAGGTGCTCCTTGATCTTCTGGATGGTCTTGCCGCGCGGAAAGCGGCGGATGTTTTCAAGGCGGATTTCGGTGTAGTGTTTGTCTTCCGACACCGTCATGGACAGGACGTTGAGTTCTTCGGTGCTGTCATGCACGATCTCGTCGATATCGAAGATGACAGTGCGCTCAACGTTCTCACCGAGCGCGCTGGAACGCACGCTCCAATTCGGAGCAAACCAGCAGGCTGCGCTCTTCATCCCCATGCCGAACTCGGACAGGCCCGATGCATCGGGCGGAATTTCCGCCGGGCGAAACGCCCGCTGGTAATCGCTTGAAGCGATCCCGGCGGCGTTATCCTTGATCGTGATCATGTTGCCGGGCGCATCGAATTCAATGTCTACACGCAGCTTGTAGCGGTCGCCGTCTGCTGCCTTGAGTTTTTTCTTGTTGTCGATGCTGCTTTGGATCGAGTTATCGACAAACTCGGCCAGCGCGAACCATGACTTGTAGTTTAGGTGTGGCAGTACGGAGAGAACATTGACACCGGGCCGGATATTTACCGAACTAACCTGCACCATTATTCCGCCGCGACCGCTATGGTTTCCGATTCCTGAAAACCAGAACGATTGATCAGCGCGTCGTAGATGTGCAGGACCACATCAACATTCACGGCATTACCGAACGCCTTGTAGGCACCGTTCTTGGAATCAGGCAAATGCTCAAGATCGCCCATGCTCTGCAAGCGGCTACATTCGCGCGGTGTCATATAACGCTGTTGCCAAGCAACAATAGGCACCTGGCTCGTGGTCATCGCGATCAGCGACGGTGCGGTGTCGTCCTTCTTGACGCGAATGCCGCTGGCGCGAAATTGCAACAAGTGCTTCCAAATATCTCGCTCGCTACCTTTGCAGTTCCATTCCAACTTTTGGAAGCTGGGAGGGAAATCCCTGATCTTGTGAATCCAGCCATCGATCAACGTCTGGTGCCGACTATAAAAATCGCGGTTCTTCTGAATGAAGTCTATTTTCCAGTCGGGGAATGTATCGAGGTCGGTTCGAGCGTAGCCGGGAAGCGCATCATGGACTGCCTCGGAAGATAGCCCCTTTAGGGGCCGACCGAACGCGCCCCTGTATTCGTCCAGTCCCTGATATCCGCGCTTATGCGGGGTCGGCCCGTCCAGCGGATAGTCGGCACCGAATTCCATGGCCCAGATCGGAAATGACGGCAGATCCTCATCCTTTGGGAAGCCAGAGACAAACTCCTGCCAGGCTTCCAGATAAGCAATGTGGTTCTCGTTCAGCGCATGTGCATCGGCGGGATCATCATCAAGGATCGACCGGATCGAGATTTCCGGCAAGATATCCGGTATCTGCCAGTCAAACCCAGCAAGCCCTTTTCGATCTCCGACTATGAAGGCGCGTTCACGTTTCTGCGGTATTCCGAACATATGCGGGGACATTCGGGCGAAGTCGATATCATAATCTTCGCGGAGTTGGGCGCAGATCGTCTCCCACGTCTCCCCGCCATTATGCTTGATTAGATTGGGAACGTTTTCGATGATAAAGTATCGTGGCTGTTTGATTTTCAGGATCGCAACCACGTAATCGAATAGATGTCCCCATTGCGGACATTCCAAACCCTTTTGATCGCCAGCCTTGGAAAAGGGTTGGCAAGGAAAACCGGCGCACAGAACGTCATGATCTGGGATGGACGCAAGATCGACGGCGCGAATATCGCCATGTGGCTCGATACCGAAATTCATTGCGTACAGTTTCGACAGGTGTGTATTAAGTTCGGATGCGAAGACACATTCCGCCCCACGGCGTGCGAGTGCTTGATGGAAGCCACCCAATCCTGCGAATAAATCAATGAATTTCATCATTATATTTCGAACTTTTTTACTGTTCGATTTTTCATTGCGCCCCCCTGCATTCGGTCAATATAAGCCCGGTTGCTGGCCGTCTTTGGTCTTCGGCACATAGCGCGCAACGTTAATATCGCCCTCGCGCTTGCGCGCCTGGGCGATGTCGTAGCTGTTCTGCATGCGCATGAGCGTGTCCATGCTGACGCCGAATGCTTTCTCGATCCGCAGTGCCATCTCCGGCGACAGGGACGAATGCTCATTGAGAAACGCCGACAGCGCGGCGCGCGTGATGCCGAGCGCCTTGGCCGCCGCCGTCACGGAAATCTCCATGGGCTCGACGATTTCCGTCCGCACAAAGCCGCCGGGATGCGGCGGGCTCTTGAGCCGATAATGTTCAATCTTAGCCATAGCCACCTCCATTCAGTGGTAATCTTCATAGTCGAGACCGACAATCTCGATTTCGGTTTCATCGATCCGGAACGTGATGCGCCAGTTCTTGGAGACGGAAAGGCTCCAGGTGCCCTTGCGGTCGCCGGTGAGTTGATGGGCGTTCCATGTCGGGATGGCCTTAAGCTCCTCCGGGTTTTCCATGTCTTGCAGGAAGCCGAGGATTTTGACGATCTTATCGACCGACTGAGCGGGCAAGCCCGACGCTTTTCCATCCTCGAACAGCCGCCGCAATCCCTTGTGCTTTACATTCCGAATCTTCATTCCTTTGATAATAGCGCACAATCCGCCAATACGTCAAGTGTCGCTTGTCAGTTTACATATAATCAGATCAAGGCATCCAGGGGCGCTCCCTGGCCGTGGTCCAGCGGCGGATCGCTGGCCGGGATTTCGAAGGGCGGCGCGCCTTCGATCCATGGTCCGGTTCAGGCGGAGAGGGAAATCTCCGGGTCCTGATCGAGGGGTCCAGGGGGCGCGAATGCCCCCAGGCCGAAGGGGGCTGCAAGGGGGAGAGCCGGACATCTCCGCCCTGCTCGATGGGGCCTTGGGGAGAGCGAATTCTCCCCGGTCGCGATCCAACGGCGATGCGTTGGCCATGGGGGTTTCGGGGGAGCTTGGAGGCTCCCCTGAACGGTGATGCAACAGCCGGATGTTGCACGGCACCAAAGCGGGGTTCGATACCCCCGGCGGTGCCGCTCAAGCCCTTGGCGGACGGATGCGCGCACGCGGTCTGGGACGGTTAGGGCTTGCCCTGGGGGATGCAACGGGGGACGGGAGGTCGCCCCCTTGCCAAGATGGTGTGGTACTACCACACACATCTTGCGACTCCTGCGAACGACAGTTTTTGCCCTTCGGCCACGGGTTAGCCCGCAACCAAAGGCCAGGCCCCTTGATGCAATGCGGCAAGGCTCCGACCACGGCTCAACCGGACTCTGACCGGTGACGCTGCCGATGACAAGCACCCGCTTCCCGAGTACCCGTGCCCGAGTCCGCAGGGGGTCCGAAACGGACCGGAGCGGACCGCTCGAAGCCGCCGTCAGCAACGCACAGAAGCTGAATTCGTTTACGCGAGTATAAGAATTTATTAACACTTTTGGTTGTATAATTAAGATATGATTCACGATGAATTCAGAGCACGGGAAGCAGGCGAACAGAAGGACGGAAAAGCGCCAAACGGGGAAGCGATCAGGCCGCCGGTCTATATCGATCTGAGCGAGGCGCGCCAGGTGCTCGCGGAGCTGGGTATCCAGCTCACCGAACGCCAGATGAAGCGCGCGGCGGAGACGGATGCAGAGGGGCGGCGAAAGCTGCCCTTTTTTATCGATCCTATCGACGGGCGCCTCAAGATCGCGCGCCAAGCGTTGATCGACGCCTATCGAAAGCGCCAGATTGCGGCAATGAAAAATGTTCGGGATAACTTCCCGAACTAGGTTTTACTTGTTGAAAATCGCACGATATCTGAGAACCTCATCTGATTCTCAATGTCTCAATTATTTTATTTTTGTGATCGCATGGCAGATATTCGAAAATATACAAGATCAAAGGGTACAAAGTGGCAAGTACGATTCAAGGACCCGACCACCGGGAAGCTTTGCTACAAGACCTTCCCTCGCCGCAAGGATGCCGACGCATTTCTCGCCGATTTGGACCGACGCAGCTACGTTCATGATTCCGACACCTTGTCGGTAAGTGCCGCCGCTGAACGGTGGCTACACGTTTGCGAAACGATTGGCCGCAAAGGGCGCGAGCCGGTCGAAGCATCTACCCTGCGGAAGTACCGTGAGCACGCCGATACGATCAAGAGCATGATCGGTGGCGTCATGCTGAACAAGTTGACGCCCGCCTTTTGCGACCGGTTTCGCGACGACCTTCTCGCCGCCTATTCCCGCAAGCAGGCGAAAAAGATACTGACCTCGTTCAAATCGATCCTGTCGCAAGCGCGCTCCGATGGGCGTATGCGGTACGATCCGGCAGAGAATACCGCGATTATCGTCTCCAGCCGTTACGAGAAATCCGAGACGGCGGCGATCCCGACCATCGAAGAGGTCGGCACGCTCTTGCGAAAGGCACAGGAGCAGGCGAACTGCGGCAACAAGCAAATGCGGAGGGCCTGGCGTCGCTACGCGCCGTTCTTCATCGTCCTCGCTTATTCGGGCATGCGGCCCTGTGAGGCTATCGGCCTGCCCTGGAAGAACGTCGATTTCGAACGCGGGACAATCGAGGTCACCCAAGACGCGACCGAGGATCGAAAAATCGGCCTTCCGAAGTCGGCCTCTTCCTATCGGACGATCCACATGCCTGCCGTTGCCATGACGGCTCTCAAGCAGTGGCGGAGCGAATGTCCCGTCAGTGAACTCGATCTTGTCTTCCCGAACTGGAAGGGTGACGTCGAGAGTCACTCGAACATCACCAATCGGGGCTGGTACGCGCTACAGCGCGCCTGTGAGCTCGTGGACGTGGAAGAGAGGCCGGCGCTTTACCCCCTCAAGTCGCTGCGCCATGTCCGCGCTTCTCTGGAGATACACAACGGCGCAACGGCAAAGGAAGTCCAGATGCTCATGGGGCATTCGACGATCAAGGTCACCTTCGATGTCTACGGACACCTGTTTCGCGATCACGAGGCCGAAAGGGCCAATCGGGCCAATGCAATCGCAGAACAGCTTTCTACGTGTGGCGGACTTGTGGCGCAGCAGTAGCAAAGCCGCATGATTTCAATGAGTTAAGGCCAAAAATCCGGGGACTGAAAATCCCCGTGTCGGTGGTTCAAATCCGCCCCCGGGCACCACAACAAAATCAATGACTTAGCGGAAAATTACGGAAAGAAACGGCCCCTTTTGAGGCCTTTTTTGTGTGGTTTTCGGCCCCGCCGTATCCCGCAGTTTTCCTAGGTTCTCTGAATCGATCTTTTTCTGTCTGTGGCGGATTTGTGGCGCATTTAGCGCTCGAACAAACGGCCTACCCTGCCCTCTCCGGCGCGATGTATTCCAGAATATGGTCCGGCAGGTCCTTGATCGGGACCGCGCCCATGCGCGGCTTCTGGTCGGCCTGCTCGATCCGTTCGCAATAGAACGGATAGCCGGGATGCGGTCCCTTGCCCGAAGCGGCGATCAGGTGACCGGCGAAGGCGGTCACAAGCGTGCCTTCGGACGGGGCCGGATAGACGTAGTGCGCCACCATGAATTTCAGGCTGCGCTCGTCCTCTTCACGCATGAGGATGAACATGTTGGCCCCGTACTCGAATAGCACGCCCTCGTCATGCTCGTTGACGAAGATGCCGCTGGACGGATCGCGATAGCTCTGCGTCTCGCGCGCGGCCAGGATGCCGCACCGGTCCTCGATCTCAAGCGTACTGGCCAGGGCCAGATCGGCGCGGCCGCGCCCAAGCCACCATGGCCGGAGCATCCGGTAGCGGCCACGGAAAGCCGTCGCGGCCCGCTGGCTTTCCGGCGTGGCCGCGATGCCAAGGGCCGCGAGGAATTGCATGAAGCCGAGGCTGAGCGGATCGATCTCGGCCGCAAGGCCGGGGCCGTTGATATGCGGACTCCATAGCGCCGGATCGGATAGCAGGAAGGCGAACACCCGCCCGCCGCTGTCGTAGTCGATGGGCGGCGGATCGCGGCGCGCGGACAGCCACCGGGAGATGGTGGACTGGTCGATCACCTTGCCGTCCACGTTCATGCGCAAGGCGACCTGATAGGGCGTGATGCCCTGTTCGGCTTTCAGCCAGGCAAGCGCGTCGCGCAGCGCGCGCTTGTCATCATTGGTGCCCTTCCACTCCATCCCGTCTCAACCCGGTCCGGTCCGCTTCTCTCCGCAGCGATGCAGCTTTGCATCGCTGCAAGCTCCGTGCAAGGTCGCCTTTGAACCTGCGGTGACCGGTCACCAAACTCATTGATACGAAGTGTTGTGTAATGAATCGAAGGGCCGGAAGCGGCCCGCAAACTGGCAGGTAAACCGATGCTCGAACCCGTCACGTTACAGTCTCTATTTTTCCTGAGCGGTCTGCGCGGTCCCGTTGCGGCCAGCTTCGGCCTGCCCAAGTGTCTGTTTTTCTTGACTTATTCGCCGGAACAACTGGTAAAATATCTATATATTCAAAGTAAAAGGTGTCAGCGTGCGAAGATAAGGCAAGAAAGGGCATTCAATAATATTCACTCCGACTTCAACGGGGTATCCGCCGGACCGGACCGGCGTCTGGTCGCCATGGCGAAGCTTCTGGCGCGCCGCGCGGCGGAACGCGATTATCATGCCTTTCTGGACGCGCGCAACGGAGAGGACCGCCCATGCTGAAGGTCGCCCTATATGCCCGCTATTCGTCGGACATGCAGTCCGACGCCTCGGTCGAGGACCAGCTCCGGCTGTGCCGGGCGCGGGCCGATAGCGAGGGCTGGCGGGTGGTCGAAAGCTATTCCGACCGGGCGATCTCCGGCGCGTCGATGATGCGCCCCGGCCTGCAAGGGCTGCTCGCCGATGCGCAGGACGGCCGCTTCGATGTGGTCCTCGCGGAATCGCTCGACCGGCTGTCGCGCGATCAGGAGGATATCGCCCATATCTACAAGCGCCTGACCTTCCGGGGCGTGAAAATGGTCACGCTCTCCGAAGGCCCCGTCTCGGAGATCCATATCGGCCTCAAGGGCACGATGGGCGCGCTCTATCTCAAGGACCTGGCCGACAAGACGCGGCGCGGGCTGAGCGGCCGGGTGATGCAGGGCAAGTCCGGCGGCGGCAATGCCTATGGCTATGACGTGGTGAAGCGCGTCAATGCCGAGGGTGCCGCCATACGCGGCGAGCGCACGATCAATCCCGATGAAGCGGAGATCGTCCGGCGCATCTTCCGAGACTATGCGGCGGGCAAGTCGCCGAAGGCGATTGCGACCGCGCTGAACAAGGAAGGCATCGCCGGTCCCGGCGGCAACGAATGGGGCCAGAGCACCATCAACGGCAACCGGCACCGTGGCACCGGCATCCTCAACAACGAGCTGTATATCGGCCGGATGATCTGGAACCGGCAGCGCTTCATCAAGGACCCGGATACGGGCAAGCGCGTGGCGCGGCCCAATCCGGAATCGGAGTGGATCGTCTCCGACGTGCCGGAGCTGCGGATCGTCGATCAGGAGCTATGGGACAAGGTGAAGGCCCGCCAGGGCACGCTGGAACGCGCGAAGCCGAACTTCTGGAAGAACCAGAGGCCGCGCAATCTGTTCTCCTACCTGCTCAAATGCGGGGAGTGCGGCGGCGGCTTCGCCAAGATTTCGCAATCGCATTACGGCTGTTCGACAGCGCGCAACAAGGGCACCTGCGGCAACCGGCTGGCCATGGCGCAAGTGAAGCTCGAAGCCGCGATCATCGAGGTCCTGCAATCGAAGCTGATGGACCCGGCGCTCTGCGAAATCTTCTGCCAGGAATACACCCGGCATGTGAACGAGGTCCGGCGGTCGCACAACGTGGCGCTGGACGCGCGCAAGCGCGAGCTGAAGAAGCTGGAAAGCGCCAGGGCGCGGATGATCGACTCGATCAAGGAAGGCATCCCCGCCGAAGTGGTCCGCGACGAGCTGCTGAAGACGGTGGACCGTATCGGGGAAATCGAACGGCTGATCGCCGCTGCCGACGAAGCGCCGGTGATGCTCCATCCGAACATGGCGTTTCAGTACCGCAATGAGGTGCTGAACCTCATCGTCGCGCTCAATGACGAGGCCCACCGGCACGAGGCGGCGGATTTGCTCCGCGCGCTGATCGACAAGGTGGTGCTGACGCCGGACGCGACCCGCTCGGCGCTCACCGTCG
>CAZMTC010000060.1:0-16012 GCA_964569105.1 uncultured Alphaproteobacteria bacterium
CGAAATCGGGCTCGATGCCGGTGGTGTCGCAGTCCATCACCAGGCCGATGGTGCCGGTGGGCGCGATCACCGAGACCTGGGCATTGCGGTAACCGTGCGCCTCGCCGCGGGCGAGCGCCTCGTCCCACACCCGCCGGGCGGCCTCGCTCAGCTCGGCGTCGGGGCAGTTGGCGTGGTCGAGCGCCACGGGGTCGACCGACAGCGACTCGTAGCCCTTGGTTTCGCCATGGGCGGCGCGGCGGTGGTTGCGCATCACCCGCAACATGGCCTCTCGGTTGGGCTCGTAGCCGGGAAAGGCGCCCATCAGTTCGGCCATCTCGGCCGAGGCCGCGTAGGACGCGCCGGTCATCAGCGCCGAAATGGCGCCGCACAGCGCGCGGCCCTCGTCGCTGTCGTAGCCGTACCCCGAGGCCATCAGCAGGCCGCCCAGATTGGCATAGCCCAGGCCCAGCGTACGGTAGCGGTAGCTCAACTCGGCGATCTTCTCCGACGGGTACTGCGCCATCATAACCGAGACCTCGAGCGTCACGGTCCACAGCCGGACCGCGTGCTCGAAGGCGGCAACGTCGAAGCTGCCGTCCGCGCGCAGGAAGCGCATCAGGTTGAGCGACGCCAGATTACACGCCGTGTCGTCGAGGAACATGTATTCCGAGCACGGGTTCGAGGCGTTGATGCGGCCGCTCTCCGGGCAAGTGTGCCACTCGTTGACCGTGGTATCGAACTGGATGCCCGGATCGGCCGAAGCCCACGCGGCGTGGGCGATCTTCTCCCACAGGTCGCGCGCCCGGACCGTTTTGGCGACCTCGCCCGACAGGCGGTAGCGTAGCTCCCACTCGCCGTCGCGCTCGACCGCCTCCAGGAAGTCGTTGGTCACCCGCACCGAGTTGTTCGAGTTCTGGCCCGAGACGGTGAGGTAGGCCTCGGAATCCCAGTCGGTGTCGTAGGTGCGGAAGTCGATCCGGTCGTAGCCCTGCTTGGCGAACTCGATCACCCGCTTGACGTAGGCCTCGGGGATCATCGCCCGGCGCGCGCCGCGCACGGCCTTCTTGAGCTCGGGGTTGGTCTTGGGGTCGAACGGGTCGGCGCCCTCGACCGCGGTGGCGCGGCAGGCGGCCATGACCTCGTTGAGGTGCCGCTCGGCCAGCTTCGAGCCGGCGACCAGCGCGGCGACCTTCTGCTCCTCGACCACCTTCCAGTCGACGAAGGTCTCGATGTCGGGGTGGTCGACATCGACGATCACCATCTTGGCGGCGCGGCGCGTGGTACCGCCCGACTTGATCGCGCCTGCGGCGCGGTCGCCGATCTTGAGGAAGCTCATCAGGCCCGACGACCTGCCGCCGCCCGACAGCGCCTCGTTTTCGCCGCGCAGGTTGGAGAAGTTGGTGCCCGTGCCCGAGCCGTACTTGAACAGGCGCGCCTCGCGCACCCACAAATCCATGATGCCGCCCTCGTTTACCAGGTCGTCCTGGATCGACTGGATGAAACAGGCATGCGGCTGGGGGTGCTCGTAGGCGGACTTGGAGCGGGTCAGCTTACCGGTCTTGAAATCGACATAGTGGTGACCCTGCGACGGCCCGTCGATGCCGTAGGCCCAGTGCAGGCCGGTGTTGAACCACTGCGGGGAGTTGGGCGCGGCCATCTGGCGCGCGAGCATGTGGCGCATCTCGTCATAGTAGGCGCGGGCGTCGGCCTCGCTGTCGAAATAGCCGCCCTTCCAGCCCCAGTAGGCCCAGGTGCCTGCCATGCGCGCGAAGACCTGCTTGGCGCTGGTCTCGCCGCCCTTCTTGGCGCCTTTCCTGGGCTCCCGTCGCCACAGAAACTCGGGAACGTCGGTTTCCTTGACCGGAACCAGATCCACCTCGGCGGGGACGCCGGCCTTGCGGAAATATTTCTGCGCCAGCACGTCGGTCGCCACCTGTGACCAGTGCTCCGGCACTTCGACCTTGTCGTTCTTGAACACCACGGAGCCGTCTGGATTCCGGATCTCGCTGATCGCGGTCCGGAACTCGATGCCCTCGTAGGCGTCTTCGGTCTCCTTGGTGAAGAAGCGATTGATCCGCATGGCTGCCCGTTCCCCCTCTGCGTGCCTGTCGGGTTTCGTACTGCCAGCGAACTGTTCGAAGGGCCCTCTCTCCGGCGGCGTGCGGACGGTCGATCGAGACGTCCACGACGCAATATCTAGGGCCCTGCCTTCGCTGGGGTACTAACTGTAGCGATGCGGGAGGGATGGGGCAACAGATTTTGTGGCCGAAATACGACCGAACACAGGATCTGGCGGCTCTCACAAAATAGTGTAGCACGGATCGGCGCCTGTGACAGGGACTGCGCCATGGTCGGGTTTCGGCGGCCGTCGGTCGGTCCGGGGCCCGATCCGCTGAAACCGCCGCCCCGTGCGCGCCGGCGCGCCCGCCGAGGAAACCGAGGCGGTGCTTGAAGCGCGCGCGTCGCGCCGTCTATCGTGCACCGCCACAGCGCGCTTGGACGGGCGGCAGCGGTACGGGGAGGGCGGAATGCGGCAGCGCGACGATCTGGTGTTCACCATGGCCGAGTTCGAGCGCCGTCTGGGCGCGGTGCGCGCCGAGCTCGCCAAGCGCGGGCTCGACGCCATGATCGTCACGACGCCGGAGAACATCTTCTACCTGACCGGCTACCAGACGCCTGGCTACTACTACTTCCAGGCGCTGGTGGTGCCGACCGAGGGCGAGTGCTTCATGGTCACGCGCCTGCTCGAGGACACCAATGTCGAGACCCGTACGTGGATCTCCGAATCCCGGCCCTACGCCGACACCGACTCGCCGATCACCGCGCTGCGCATCGCGCTCGACGAGTACGGCCTGGCCGAGAAGGCGATCGGCTACGAGAAGCACTGCTACTTCTTCCGCGCCTCGGAGCAGGAGCAGCTGTTCGTGGCCTCGCCCGACTCGACCTTCTTCGACTGCTCGGAGCTGATCGAGCAGTTCCGTTTGATCAAGTCGGACGAGGAGATCGCGGTGATGCGGCGGGCCTCCGCGGCCACCGACGCAGGGATGCGCGCCGGGATCGACGCCGTGGCCGAGGGCGTCAACGAGAACGAGATCGCGGCCGAGATCCATCACGCCATGCTGCGCGCGGGCTCGGAGTATCCGGCGATCTCGCCCTTCGTCGCCTCGGGCTGGCGCTGCGCCGTCGGTCACGCCACCTGGGAGCGCCGCCGGGTCGAGCGCGGCGACTGCGTGTTCCTCGAGGTCGGCGGCTGCGTCCACCGCTATCATGTGGCGCAGATGCGCACGGTCTTCGTCGGCGAGCCGTCCAAGGAGGTGGCGGAGGCCGAGGCGCTGATCCAGGAGGCGGTCGACGCGGCGGTCGACTGCATCCGCCCGGGCATCACCGCAGGCGACGTCGACACGGTGTGCCGGCAGATCCTGGCGCGGTATCCTTATGGCGGGACCCAGGCGACGCGCTCGGGCTACTCGATCGGCATCGCCTTCGCCCCCGACTGGGGCGAAGGCCACATCCTGTCGATCCAGCCCGGCGAGATGCGCCCGCTCGAGCAGAACATGACCTTCCACCTGATCCCGTGGCTGATCGTGCCCGGGATCGCGGGCATCGGCCTGTCGGAGACCGTGCGCGTCACCGACAGAGGCTGCGAGCCCTTCTCGTCCACCGAGCGCAAGGTGTTCGTGCAATGACCGACGACGTCTTCCACGTCACTGCCGACATCGACCTGGAGCGCGACGGCAAGCACGTCGGCAACCTGACCGTGCCGCATTCGCGCGACGCCTCGGCCTGGGGCACGCTCATGGTCCCGATCGTGTCGGTGCGCAGCGGCCCCGGACGGACGATCCTGCTCACCGGCGGCAGCCACGGCGACGAGTACGAGGGCCCGGTGTCGCTGCTCAAGCTGGCCCGCGAGCTCCGGCCCGAGCAGATCAAGGGCCAAGTCGTCATCGTACCGGCGCTCAACCTGCCGGCGTTGGAAGCGGGAACGCGGCTGTCGCCGATCGACGGCATGAACATGAACCGGGCCTTCCCCGGCGATCCGCGCGGCACCGTCACCGCCAAGATCGCCGACTACGTCCAGCGCCGCCTGCTCCCGATCATCGACGTCGCGGTCGACCTGCACTCGGGTGGCAAGTCGCTGCTGTTCACGCCCTCGATCATCATGCACCACCTCGAGGACGGCGCGCTGGCCGACCGGACGATGGGTGGGCTCCAGGCGTTCGGCGCGCCGGTGGGCCTGGTGCTGCGCGAGCTCGACGACGTCGGCATGCTCGACAGCGCGGTCGAGCGGTTGGGCAAGATCTTCCTGTCGACCGAGCTCGGCGGCGCCGGCATGCTGACGCCCGAGACGGTGCGCATCGCCGATCGCGGGGTGCGCAACCTGCTGGTCCATTACGAGGTCATGAAGGGCGAGGTCGAGACCCCGCCCGAGCCGACCCGGGTGATGGAGGTGCCCGACGCCGGCGCCTACGTCTTCGCCCGCGACCAGGCGCTCTACGAGCCCCTGGTCGGCCTGGGCGACGAGATCGAGGCCGGCCAGCCGGTCGGTCGGCTCCATTTCGTCGAAAACCCCGAGCGCGATTCGATCGACTGCGTGGCGGAGAGCACGGGTATGCTTGTCTGCCGGCGCGCACAGGGCTGGGCCTCGCGCGGTGACTGCCTGGCTGTCCTCGCCCGCGACTACGCGGGGTGAGGCAGGCTGGACGGGTGGGGATTCCGGTGCCATAGTCCGCCGCGTTCCACCGCAACCCAGCCTCCGCGACGCCCATGCCCACCATCGGCACGCTGCTGTATACGCTCCTGAACGGACGCCTCGTCGGCAGCGACGAGGAAGGCAACCGCTATTACGCGGAGCGGGGCCGCACGCGCGGCCGGACCCGCGAGCGCCGATGGGTCGTATACAAAGGCGGCGACGAAGCGACGCGGGTGCCGCCGGACTGGCACCGTTGGCTCCACCACACCGCCAAGGAACCGCCGACCGAGAAGCCGCTGCCGCACCACAAATGGGAGCGGCCGCACCATCCCAACCTCACTGGAACGCCGCAGACCTACCGGCCGCGCGGCAGCGAATACCGAGGTGGCAAGCGCGCGCGAGCGACCGGCGACTACGAGGCCTGGACGCCCGAATGATGAACGGCGCCGTGCGCACCACCGAGGTTCTGGTCGGCGCGGTCGCCCTTGTTCTGGGCGTCGTGTTCCTGGTGTGGGCCTTTACCGGCGGTGGATTGTTCGCCGAAGAGGGCTATCCGGTGACCGCGCGGTTCGAGCAGGTCGATGGTCTCGCCGCCGGCGCAGAGGTGCGCCTCGCCGGCATCGTGGTCGGCCAAGTGCGAAACCTCGCATACGATCCCGGCGCCGGTCAGGCCGTGGTAACGATTTCCGTCCGCGACGGCGTGTCGATCCCACAGGACACCTCGGCCGCGATTGTCCAGATCGGCATGCTGGGCGACAAGTTCGTGCAACTCTCGCCCGGCGGTATGCCCGAGCCCATACCGTCGGGAGGGGAGATCCGCTATACCCAGAGCTCGGTGCTGGTCATCGACATTCTGGAACGCATCGTGAAGGACGCCGAGCGCCGCCTGTCGCCGAGCGACTGAGCGCAAGGGGAAGCCGCCATGGGCAGAAGCCTGGTCGAAACCGTCATGGGCGCCGTGGTGCTGCTGATCGCGGCGTTCTTTCTCGTATTCGCTTACAGCACGGCGGACCTGCGTGCGGTCGAGGGTTACGAGATCAGCGCGCGGTTCTTCAGTGTCGACGGATTGGGCCCCGGCAGCGACGTGCGCATCGGCGGCGTAAAGGTGGGATCGGTGGTCGAGCAGAGGCTCGACCAGGAAACCTACGAGGCGCTGATCGTGATGACGGTCAAGCCGGAGGTCGAGCTGCCCAAGGACACCCAGGTCTCGATCGCCACCGAGGGCCTGCTCGGCGGCAACTATGTCCGTCTGCAACCGGGCAACGCCGAGGAAACGGTCGAGCCTGGCGGGGAGCTGACCAACACCGAGGACGTCGTCTCGCTCGAGCAGCTCTTGGGCAAGGCCATCTTCCTGCTGACCGAAGAGGGGAACTGATGGGCAACGCGGCGGGCCAGCGCTGGGACCCCGAGCGCTACGCCCGCAACGCCCGTTTCGTGGCCGATTTCGGTGCGCCGGTCGCCGAGCTGCTGGCGCCGCGGCCGGGCGAACGCATACTGGACCTGGGCTGTGGCGACGGCGCCCTCACCGTCAAGCTGGCCGAAGCCGGCGCCGAGGTGGTCGCCGTGGACAGCAGCGCCGAACAGATCGCGGCCGCGCGGGCGGCGGGGCTCGACGCCCATGTGGCCGACGGCCAGACGCTCGCCTACGACGCCGTGTTCGACGCCGTGTTCTCCAATGCCGCCCTGCATTGGATGAAGGATGCCGATGCGGTGATCGACGGCGTTTGGCGGGCGCTCAGGCCCGGCGGCCGATTCGTCGCCGAGATGGGCGCCGGGGCCAACGTGGCCTCGATCCGCGCCGCGGTTCACGCGGCGCTCGAGCGCCGCGGGGTCGACCCGTCGCCGATCGACCCATGGTACTTTCCGAGGGAGGACGAGTACCGGGCCAAGCTCGAACGCCGCGGCCTTGCGGTCGAGCGCATGGAGATGTTCGCGCGGCCGACGCCGCTGCCCGGCGACATCGAGGGCTGGCTCGAGACCTTCGCCGAGTCCTTCCTCGACGCGGTGCCGACGGCGGAGCGGAGTGCGGTCGTCGCTGAGGTGCGCGACGCGCTGGCACCCGAGCTGCGCGGTGCCGACGGACGCTGGACCGCGGACTACGTCCGGCTTCGTTTCGCGGCGCGCAAGCCGGCCTGACCGTGGCCTTGGTCTGGTCACAGTCCCGACCTAACTCATGCGCAGGTCCGGAGCGTCCGGTCCCATCCGACCAAGCATCCGAGCGAACGGCGATGAGCGGCACCGACGACAGCACCTTCAAGCCCCCTGTCTGGCGTGACCCGGCTGGCGAACCCGTGTCGTGCCGTGACAAGATCAAGGTGCTCAACGAGAACATCGAGGAGATCCGCGAGCTGTCTCAGGACGCGCTCGAGGACGCGGTCCTGATGGGCTGCGACGAGACGCAGGTGCGGCAAGTGCTGCACGATCTGGTCGACCAGCTGACCAACCCCTATCGGAAGGACTAGGCGCCTACGTGATCCGCTTTCTCGCCTTTCTCCTGCTGGCCGCAGCCGTCTGCACCGCGCCGGCCGCCGCCCAGGACGAGCACCAGCAACCCAAGGACACCACCGCTGACTGGCTCGAGCTGCCGGAGGCAAGACTGCAGGGCCTCGACAAGGTGACGGCCCGCATCTCGACCTTCGAGGCGCCGGTGGGGGCCACGGTGAATTTCGGGCCGCTCGAGATCACCACGCGCACCTGTAAGAAGCGCCCGCCCGAGGATGAGCCCGAGAGCGCGGCGTTCCTCGAGATCGTCGAAGTCACGCCGGACAACGGGCGGATCGAGGTGTTCAGCGGCTGGATGTTCGCCTCCAGCCCCGCGCTCTCGGCCATGGATCATGGTGTCTACGATGTCTGGGTGCTGGACTGTGTCGATCCCAAGGCCGAACAGGACAACAAGGACGAAGGCTAGGGTCGGGTGGGCCTAGGCCTGACGCTCGTGTTCCCGGCCGGCACCGTGCCCGCCGCCGCGGACGGCTGGCTGTCGGTCGCTGTCTTCCACCCCGCCTTCGAGGATGCTGCGCGCGAGCAGGGCATCGAGAAGCTTGCCAACGACTGCGTCGTGCGGCGCATCGACCCGGCCGACCAGGGGACCGAGGCCCCGCTGCCACTCCACTGCGCCGTATTGCCGACCTGCCAGCGCGAGGCGTCTTTCTCGCCCGGCTTTGTCATCGTCGGCGCCGGACCGCTCCCCGGTCGCAATTGCCGCTACGCCTGTCAGCGCGGCTGGCTCTACCGGAACGAGTTTCTCACGTCTGGTATGATCGAGGTGCGCGAGGTCGGCTTCCGCAGCACGGGTCGCGGCACCGGCCCGTGTGGCTGTCTTGCAGAGCCGGAGTGCCGCCAGGGCATGCCGGCGGTAGAGCCGGTGTCGGGTGCGCGCGACCATCATGGCGACACCACCACGACCGACCCGCGCATGTCCGGGTGGAACGCGCACCGGTAGTCGAAGCTTCCGGCATCGGTGAATGCGACAGTACCGGCGTCGTCGCGTCCCAGTTCCTCGGTGCCCCAGCGGCCATCCACGTCGGTAGCGGTGTGCGGGGCGATGTCACGGTTGACCCATTCGACCCGGTCGCCGGGGCGAATCTCGATACGCTCCGGGACGAAGCGGAAGTTCTCGATGAGCACACGGTGGGTGATCGGCACCTCGGGCGCGCCACCGACGAGCGGCGGGGACAAAAGCGTCCCCGCCGCCGCCAGTGCGGCAATCGCCAGGAGCAGGCGGCTGCCGGCGGTCATGCTCAGGACCCGCAGTCCAACGCCGACACCATGTGCTCGGCGTGGCCTTCATGGGCCTTGAAAGTGTCGAGCGCGCTGGTCAGCAGCGCCTTGAGCTCGGGCACGGTCGTGTTCGGGATGAACTGCTCCTCGACCGTCTTGTTCACCACCTGGTGGTAGCCGAGTTCGTTGGCCGCGTAGGCGCAGTCGAACGCCGGGCCCACCAGCAGGCGCAGCTCGTCGCGCTTGTCCTGGGCGCCGCGCAGCAGCGCCTGACTGAGCGGGTTGTCCTGGGGCGTGACATCAAGCTTCTGGATCAGCGCCACCGCGGCATCATTCACTGCCGTGTGGTCGCGGATCATGGTGGACGCGAACTCGCGCACCTGCGGATCTTCGGAGATGGCCAGCGCCAAGTGGGCATAGCGGATGTCGATGCTGCCCGCCGTGTAGGCGGTGTGGGCGATCTCCAGGTCGTTCATGGCAGCGTCGTTCATGGGGTCGTCGGCCATCGCGGGGGCGGCCGCCGCCAGGGCGGCCAGCGCCGCAGCGGCGCACAGGGTAATCCGGATCATTTCGTCTCTCCTCGGGATGTCGGTTGTGGCGAACGGTCGCGTCAGGCGGCGGCCGCGTCGGCGGTGCGCACCTCGGGGAAGTCGATCTCGGTGCCGGCCAGGTGGTTGAGGTAGTTGGTGAAGATGTTGGCCACGACGGCGGCCAGGATTTCGATCGCCGCCTCGTCGGAGAAGCCGGCCTCGCGCAGCGCGGCCAGCTCGGCGTCGGTGACGTTGCCGCGGCTGTCGACGATGCGGCGGGCGAAGCGGAGCACCGCCGCGGCGTCGGCGTCGGACGCCTCGCCGGCGAGGTTGCGTGCCATCTCGTCGGCGCTGAGCCCGGCCATTCTGCCCAGGGCGCTGTGGGCCGAGGCGCAGTAGTCGCACCGGTTGGCCCCGGCCACGGCCAGCGCGATCTGCTCGCGCAGTGCTGCCGACAGGATGCCGTCGCCGAGCGCGCCGGACAGGCCCAGATAGCCGGCCAGAGCCGCGCGCGACCGGGCCATCGTGGCCAGGACGTTGGGGACGCCGCCCATCTGGGCCTTGACCGCGCCTAGAAGCTCGGCCGTGGCGGCCGACGCGCCGGCTTGGTCGATCGGTTGGATACGGGACATGTTGCCTCCTTGGGTGTTTGCCGTTTGGCTGACGGGAGGCAGATAGCGGCGCCCGGACGAATCAACAATTGGCGCCGGCAAGATAGGGATTATCTGTATAGTGTATGGGACGATCTGCAAAAATTTCTGCTGAGCGACGACGGTACTCGCTGGGTGCGCAGCCAAATTTTCCGGCGAAAGCCCTAGTAAAGGCGGCGGCCGAGCGATAGCCGGCATGGCCGGCGACCTGCTGCACGCTGGTGCGCCCGTCGGTCAGCATGGCCAGCGCCTTCTGCAGCCGCCAGTCGGATAGATACGCCATCGGGCCGGTGCCGACCAACGCGCTGAACCGCTCGGCGAACCGGCTGCGTGACATGCCTACGGCGCTCGCCAGGCTGTCGACCGTCCAGGGATGCGCGGGGTCGGCGTGGATGAGCTCCAGCGCGCGGCCAATCTGTCGGTCGCGCAGCGCGTCGATCACCGTAGCCAGCTCGGCACACTGGCCGATGCCGACGCGCAGGAGCTCGATGAACACGACCTCGGACAGCCGCGTCACCGCGGCGGACGAGCCGACCTCGCCCGAGAACATCAGCCGCGCCACGAGCCGCAGCGTCTCGTCGAGCAGCGGCTCGCGCGCCCGGGTCGCCGCGGTCACCAGCAGATACTCGGGCAGAGCGCGAAGCAAGGGATGGTCGGCGCCGTCGCGGAAGCTGAAATGGCCGCAGATCATCTGGGTCGACGCGTCGGGGTCGCCGTCGCCGACCACGAACACGCCTTGGCCATCATAGCCCGCATCGGCGAGCACGCGCTCGAGCTCGGGCGCCTCCCGGCCGCCCGCATCGGCCAGCGTGTGGCTGCGGCCCCTGGGAATCAACACGAGGTCGCCGGGTCCCAGCTCGATCTCTGCTCCCGAGGCGAACCCTGCGTGGCAGCGCCCCTGGACCACCAGGTGGAAGCGCGCCGCATTGCCTAGGTCCGGTACGGTCACCGCCCAGGGCGGCGAGAAATCGGTGCGGAAGTAGAGCAGGCCGGTGAGGTCGAGTGTGTCGAGGATGTCATCGAGAACGTCCATGGCCGCCGGCTCCTGCGCAAGCATCCAGTTGTGTGGGACGTACCGCAAGATAGAAGCGTGGACGCCTCCGGCAATGTTGCGATCGCATGACCGTCTCAGGACGCAGCGCCGTCGAGCATCTCGTCGACTGCTGCCGGCCCGATTTCGCGCAGGAAGCGCGCGGACCGGCTCAGCGCCTCGGCCAGCATGCGGTGGTAGGCCTCGCGCGGCACCTCGCGTGCGCCGAACTGTTGCAGGTGGCGGGTGATGAACTGGGTGTCGAGCAGCGTGAATCCGCCCGCGCGCAACCGGGCGACCAGGTGAACCAGCGCGACCTTCGAGGCGTCGGTCGCGCGCGAGAACATGCTCTCGCCGAAAAACGCCGCGCCGAGCGACACGCCGTAGAGCCCACCGACCAACACGCCGTTGTGCCGGCACTCTACGCTGTGCGCGTGGCCCAGCCGGTGCAGCTCGGTATAGGCGCGGATGATCTCGTCGTTGATCCAGCTGTCGGGGCGGCCCGGCGCCGGTTCGGAGCAGGCCTGCATCACCTCGCCGAACGCGGTGTCGCAGCGCATCTCGAATGGCGCCTTGCGCACGGTGCGACGCAGACGGCGAGGCACGTGGAAACGATCGAGCGGAATGATGCCGCGCTGCTCGGGATCGACCCAGAACAGCTCCTGGTCGTGGCGGCTTTCGGCCATGGGGAAGATGCCGGCCGCATAGGCCCTGAGCAGCAGGTCCGGGGTGAGGCGCGCCATCTTCATGCCGTGCGGCCTCCTACCCCTGCTCCTGGCCGGCCACGAACTTCTCCAGCCACCGGATGTCGTACTGGCCGTCGATGAAGTCCTGCTCGATGATCAGGCGCTGGTGCAGCGGGATCGTCGTCTTGATGCCGCCGATCACGTACTCCTCGAGCGCCCGGCGCAACCGCATCAGGCACTCGTTGCGGGTGTTGCCGTGGACGATCAGTTTCGAGACCAGGCTGTCGTAGTACGGGGGCACGCGATAGCCGGTGTAGAGGCCGGAATCGACCCGCACACCCAGCCCGCCGGGTGGGTGATAGTCGCCGATCCGACCAGGCGACGGGGCGAAGGTCACCGGATCCTCGGCATTGATACGGCACTCGATGGCGTGGCCGTTCACCTGGATGTCCTCTTGGGTAAAGGACAGCTCGCGCCCGGCGGCGACGCGGATTTGCTCGCGGACGATATCTATGCCGCTGATCGCCTCGGTCACCGGATGCTCCACCTGCAGGCGGGTGTTCATCTCGATGAAATAGAACTTGCCGTGCTCGTAGAGGAATTCCAGGGTGCCCGCGTTCCGGTAGCCCATGGCGCCGATCGCGTCCGTGGCGACGCGGCCGATCTCCTCGCGCGCCTCGGCGTTGAGCGCCGGGGAGGGCGCCTCCTCGAGCACCTTCTGGTGGCGGCGCTGGAGCGAGCAGTCGCGCTCGCCCAGATGGACCACGTTGCCGTGTCCATCCGCCATGATCTGCAGCTCGATGTGCCGCGGGTTGGCTAGGTACTTTTCCATGTAAACTTCGGCGTTGCCGAAATTGGCCTGCGCCTCGGAGCGCGCCTGGGCGACCTGGTCGACCACCGTGTCGGGTCCGGTCGCGACCTTCATTCCGCGCCCGCCGCCGCCGCCCGAGGCCTTGATCAGCACCGGGTAGCCGATCTTGTCGGCCAGCGCGCGCACGTCGTCCTCCGGCGTTACCGGGCCGTCGGAGCCGGGCACCACGGGGATGCCCAGCTCGGTCATCTTGGCCTTGGCCACGACCTTGTCGCCCATCACCCGGATGTGCTCCGCCGTGGGCCCGATGAAGGTCAGTCCGTGCTCCTGCACGATGGCGGCGAAATTCGCGTTCTCGGACAGGAAGCCGTAGCCGGGATGGATCGCTTCGGCGCCGGTGATGATGGCGGCCGAGACGATGGCGGGGATGTTGAGATAGCTCTCGCGCGAGGGCGGCGGCCCGATGCACACGCTCTCGTCGGCGAGGCGCACATGCATGGCGTCGGCGTCGGCGGTGGAATGCACCGCCACCGTCTGGATACCCATCTCGTGGCAAGCGCGATGGATGCGAAGCGCGATCTCGCCGCGGTTGGCGATCAGCACCTTCTCGAACATCGCCCGCCTACTCGATGATCATCAGCACGTCGCCGAACTCCACCGGCATGCCGGTGTCGATCAGGACCTGTTTGACCGTTCCCGAGTGGGTCGCGCGGATCTCGTTGAAGGTCTTCATCGCCTCGATCAACAACAGCGTCTGGCCCTGCTGCACCGCGTCGCCGGGCTTCACGTAAGGCGGCGCGCCGGGCTCGGGCTGGAGGTATGCGGTGCCCACCATGGGCGAGGTAACGGCGCCGGGATGGTTGGCGTCGAGCGCTGCCGCCGGCTCCTCCGCGGCAGGCGCTGCCGTCGCGTGCGCGGGCGCCGGCGCGGCCGCAGGCGTTGCTGCCGTGGGGGCGGGCTGCCGCGCGACCCGGATCGACATGCGTCCGCTGGTGTAGGCGATCTCGGTCAGGCCCTTCTCGTCGAGCAGATCGGCGAGACTGCGTACGAGCTCCTCGTCATGGTCTCCCTTGGCCATCACTCCCCGCTTCGTTCGTTTATGATCCGCGCCAGCGCCTCGATCGCCAGAACATACCCGGTGCCTCCGAAGCCGCAAACCATCCCGACCGCCGCCGGCGAGACGTAGGAGTGGCGGCGCCAGGGCTCGCGCTTGAAGATGTTGGACAGATGCACCTCGGCGACCGGCAGCCCGACCGCCGACAGCGCGTCGGACACCGCGATGGATGTATGGGTGAGGGCGGCCGGGTTGATCGCGATGGCGTCGGCCTGGCCGCGCGCCTGCTGGATCCAGTCGACCAACTCGCCCTCGTGGTTGGTCTGGCGGAACACGATGCCCACGCCCAGGGCGTCGCCGCGCTCGCGGCACGCGGCCTCGATGTCGGCCAACGTCCGGGTGCCGTAGACCTCGGGTTCCCGGCTGCCCAGCAGGTTCAGATTGGGCCCGTTGAGGACCAGTATGGTCGCAGCCACGTTCGCCCCGATCGTTCCGGCACTGAGAACGAGCACTTATAACACGGGGGTGAAGCCGCACAATGCGGCGCCGGGACCGCCCGGCATTGCTGCGCGGATCAGCCCGAGCGCCAGGCCTGCGACGACTTGCACTTGGGGCAGATGCGGTTGTGCGCGCCCTCGGAGTGGAAAGTGACTCCGCACATCAGGCAGACCCGCGCCTTCACCTCGGGCACCGGCCGCGGAGCCTCCAGCTCCAGCGCCTCGTCTCCCTCGGCCTCGTGCGACCGCTGATCCGTTGCTTTCAGTTCCATCCTCACGCCTCGCCCGGGGCTTGGCCCGGCGCCCCGCCGCAGCCTGCGCGGTCCGGGGCCATCTGGTTGGGGTTCTTCTTGCGATCCCGTTGCGGGACCGGATCGAGACTTACGCGGACTACTTGTGCCGGAAGGTGATGCGCCCCTTGGTGAGGTCGTAGGGCGTCATCTCGACGTCGACCTTGTCCCCGGGCAGCACGCGGATTCGGAATCGGCGCATCTTGCCCGCGGTGTGGGCGATGATCTCGTGATCGTTCTCCAGCTTCACGCGAAACATCGCGTTGGGCAGTTTCTCGATCACCGTGCCCGAAAGCTGCAGCAGTTCTTCCTTCGACATATACCTCTCGCCTTCCGGCCGGCGCGCGCGGCGCCGGATTTCATGGCCTAAGACTCGCGTGCGTACGCACCCTGGCACAAACGAAAGCCCACCGCGCCGCGTAGTGGCTGACGCGGCCTCCGGTGGAAACCTTCCCAATGTCTTGTCCCGTCCTTGCAGACAGGCGGTGCGGCCGACGAAGCTCTGACCCTTGGTAGAATAACATGCTTTGTCGCAACGAAAATATCAAGTCCGAAGGCTTGAATCCTGGTCTTCAGCACCCATTTTGCCTCGATTGCGCGGTTGCGTTGGCGGGCGCCCCGTGCCGGGCTGTGCTAGAGTGACCAAGTGCGGCGACGTAGCGGGCAACGGCGCCAGCCGCGCCTCAGAGAACCTATGGAGCCACGGGATCGCGCCATGAGCGAGAAGATCCGCCAGTTCCTTGCGGCCGAGCGGCCGTCCACCCCGTGCCTGGTGGTCGACCTCGACGTGATCGAGGCCAACTACTGCCAGCTTGCGGGCGCCATGCCGCATGCATCGATCTACTACGCGGTCAAGGCCAATCCCGCCCGGCCGATACTCGAGCGGCTGGCGGCGCTGGGCTCGTGCTTCGACGCGGCCAGCCCGGCCGAGATCGACGCGGTGCTGGCCGCGGGCGTTTCGGCCGAACGCATCTCCTACGGGCACACGATCAAGAAGCAGCGCGATATCGCCGACGCGCACGACAAGGGCATCCGCCTCTTCGCCTTCGACAGCGAGGAGGAGCTGCGCAAGATCGCCGCGGCGGCGCCGGGCGCGCGCGTGCTGTGCCGCTTTTTCATGTCGGGCGAGGGCGCCGACTGGCCGCTCAGCCGCAAGTTCGGCTGCGAGATCTACATGGCGCGCGACCTGCTGGTCGAGGCGGGCGAGCTCGGCCTCGAGCCCTACGGCGTGACCTTCCACGTCGGCTCGCAGCAGACCGACCCGGCGCAGTGGGAAGTCGCGCTGGGCAAGTCGGCGCTGCTGTTCTCCGCCTTGCGTGACGCCGGGATCGAGCTGCGCATGGTCAACATGGGCGGCGGATTCCCGGCGCACTACCGCTCGGACGTGCCGGACCTGGGTACCTATGTCGAGGAGATCGGCCGGTCGCTCGAGCGTCATTTCGGAAATCGGCTGCCCGAGATCATCCTGGAGCCCGGGCGCTCGCTGGTCGGCGACGCGGGCGTGCTGCGCGCCGAGGTGGTGCTGATCTCGCGCAAGAGCTACGGCGAGGCGCGGCGCTGGGTCTATCTCGATGTCGGCAAGTTCGGCGGCCTGCCCGAGACCATGGACGAGGCGATCAAGTACCGCATCGCCACGCCGCGCGACGGCGGCGAGACCGGACCGGTGGTGCTCGCCGGGCCGACCTGCGACGAGGTCGACGTGCTCTATGAGGACGCCAGTTACGAGCTGCCGCTAGACCTCGAGATCGGCGACCCGGTGGACATCCTGGCGGCCGGCGCCTACACCTCCACCTACGCCTCGGTGGGCTTCAACGGCTTCGCCCCGCCGCGCGAATACTACATCTGAGCGCGGCGCCCGCCGGGCCACACACATACGGAACCGTCCCGCATGGATTTGCGAAACATCGCGATCATCGCGCATGTCGACCACGGCAAGACAACCCTGGTCGACGGACTGCTGCGCCAGTCCGGCGCCTTCCGCGCCAACCAGCAGGTGGCCGAGCGCGCGCTCGATTCGAACGATCTCGAGCGCGAGCGCGGCATCACCATCCTGGCCAAGTGCGCCTCGCTCG
>CAZMTC010000061.1:0-15786 GCA_964569105.1 uncultured Alphaproteobacteria bacterium
TGCCGATGGCTCCGCATCGCCTGCGGCGCGGCTCCTGGCCCAAGGCCCTGTGGGAACGACGCAGACCGTTTCCCAATTCATTCACAGGCTCTGAGCATCGGCGGTGGATCGCGACCCCACCCCCGACGACGTCGCCGACGCGGCCGAGCGGCTGGACGGCGTGGCGGTACGCACGCCGCTGATCGAGGCGCCGGCTCTGAGCAGCCGCGCCGGGCGCCGCATCCTGGTCAAGGCGGAGCCACTGCAGCACACCGGCTCGTTCAAGTTCCGCGGCGCCTACAACCGGCTCTCGCGGCTCGACCCCGCGACGACGCCCGGCGGGGTGGTGGCCTATTCCTCGGGCAACCACGCCCAAGGCGTCGCCTACGCCGCGCAGATGCTCGGGCTGCGCGCCGCGATCGTCATGCCCGCCGACGCGCCCGCGGCCAAGACACGGCGCACCCGTGCGCTCGGCGCCGAGGTGGTGCCCTACGACCGCGCAACCGGCGACCGCGCGGCCATCGCCGAGGCGCTGGCCGCCGAGCGCGGCGCGGTGCTGGTGCCGCCCTTCGACGACCCCGACGTCATCGCAGGTCAGGGCACGATCGGGCTCGAGATCGCGGCGCAATGCGCCCGAACCGGGGTACGGCCCGAGGCCGTCCTGGTGCCGTGCAGCGGCGGCGGGCTGAGCGCCGGCATCGCGCTCGGCCTCGCGCCGAGGCTTCCCGGGGTGGCGCTCTACACAGTCGAGCCCCGGGGCTGGGACGACACCGCGCGCTCGCTCGAAGCCGGCCGCACAGTCACGGTAGAAGACAACCCGCCCTCGATCTGCGACGCGCTTCTGGTACGCCGGCCGGGTGAGCTGACCCTGCCGATCCTGGTTGCGCACGGCGTGCGGGGGCTCGCCGTGAGCGACGCCGAGGCCGAGGACGCGATGCGCGCGGCCTTCGCCGAGCTCAAGCTTGTGGTGGAGCCCGGTGGAGCCGTTGCCCTGGCGGCGGCACTGGCCGGGCTCGCGCCGGGAAGCGGTCCGGCCGTCGTGGTTGCGAGTGGAGGCAATGTGGACGCGGCGCGCTATGCCGAAGTGATTGCCGCGTCCTGATCCCGCGATCGCATCGCCTGAGCGTCGGCTCGATGCCCGTCGGCGGCCTGGCGCTCAGACCTTCTGGCCGATCGGCGATCTCTGATCGCCCGACGCCTTTTCGCCGTTCTGGGCGGACGAGGCATCCGGGGCGACATCCTTGATCTGCTTCTTCACTGACTCGAAGCTGTCCGCGCCTTCCTTGAGCGTCTTGCCGCGGTACTTGAGCTGGCCCTCGACCATGGCGCCCGCCTCGATGGCGATGGTCTCGTGCGTGATGTCGCCGCTGACCCGCGCAGACTTGGCCAAGGTCAAAGAGCGCGCGGAGATCTGACCTGTCACGGTGCCGCTGATGAAAGCCTGGTCGGCCTCGACCTTGCCGTTGATCGCACCCGTCTCACCGACGGTGAGCACGCGGCTCCTCACGTCGCCTTCCACGCTGCCTTCGATCTGCATGTCGCCGTCGCTGACCATGTTGCCCGTGATCTGCAGGCCCGGCGACACGATCGACGGCATGGACGATTGCGCCTTCGGCTTCACGGACGGAGCAGGCTGGTGCCCGGTCTTGTCGCCACTACCCTTTGAAAACATGCTTACCTGCGTTGATGAAGTTCATGGGGTCCACCGGCTCGCCATCCACTTTGATCTCGTAATGGACATGAGGGCCCGTGCTGCGCCCAGACGACCCGACGGTGCCTATAGTATCACGGAACTGGACGTATTCGCCTGTTTTTACACTAATCTTTCGCATATGGGCGTAGACGGTCCGAACGCCCATCCCGTGATCGATCTCGACCACCCGGCCGTAATTCCCGCGACGGCCGACGTACACGACGCGGCCCGGCGCCGGCGCAAGGATGGGTGTGTTGGCGTGGTACGCCAGGTCCAGGCCGTAGTGCATCGACCAGCGCCCGTTGACCGGGTCCTTCCGCTTTCCGAAATCGGACGTCAGGCGATAGCGGTCCAGCGGCGTCGTAAGCGGCAGCGCCTCGAGGATTTTCTGCACCTGCTGCCAGCGCACCAGCCTGGCATCCAACGCCGCAACCTTGTCGTCGAGCGGGTCGAACGGCCGTGCCGCAACCTCGAGGAACGGCCCGCCCGCCCCGCTCGTCGCCGCCTCGCCGGTCTCGGCCTCGGCGACCAGCCGGTCGATGTCGAGGCCGGTCATCTGGACGACCTTTTCCATCTCCCGGATGCCCACGTCGGCCCGTTCGATCAGCCGGTCGAGTAGCCTGGACTGCGTATCGCGCAGGCTCGAGACCGTTACCTGCAGCCGGTCGACCCTGGCCAGCAATTCGTCGCGCTGCTCGGTAACGTCGGTGTGCTCGGCCAGCACCATGTCGACCTCCGAGCCGATCGAGGCCAAGCCCAGCTCGAGCGTCGCACTGCGTGCGATCAGCTCGTTCCATTCGCCCTCCATCTCGCGGATCTGGCTGGTCAGCAGGCGGTGCGAGGCGGCCGCCATGACGCTGCCAAGGTCGTTTTCCGAGCCGGCACCCGGCCCGAAAGCCAGGCCCAGCGCATCGCCGGCCTGTGCGAACTTCGCCATCAGCTCGGTCTGGCGCACCTCGAGGCTGCGCGTGACGGTCATCAGCCGTTCGTTGTGATTGGCCACCTGTTCCATCACGGCGCGGTAAGCGATGCGCGCCTCGGCGATCTGCTGGTTTTTCTCGCGCAGGATCCAGTCGAAGGAGAAATAGTAGACTGTCGCGTAGGTCACCCAGCCGCAGAAAATCACCACCGCCATTGCGCTCCCGATCTGGAGCCGGCGGGAGATGGTGACGAAGCTGACCTGATTCTCTTGTCTGAGGAAAAACTGACGTTCCGGAAAAAGACTGACGACGCTATGGGAAAATCGGCGAAAATAACCGCGGACGGCGGACAATAGATCGTGACTCATCGCCCCAGACCTGTCATTGCCTCTCGAACCACTTTCCTGGGCCGCTAGGCCCTGGACTGCACGACGCTTGGCGACCGCCTGCCGGTTACACCCGGCTTTAACGCTCTTCTTTTCAACTCATTATGGCCTTACCGTGCCCGCCTGCGTTCGCAGGTCGAGCTCGGGGATGCTGCGGCACCTCGGCGTCGGGAACAGTGGCCCCCCAAATATGCGGGCAGCCTACTTTGCGCGGTGACCGCTGGCAACCCGGGATTTGAGGAGCAAGACACTGATACAGGGGAGAAAATGGCGGAGGGTGTGGGATTCGAACCCACGACACCCTTTCGGGTGTACGGATTAGCAATCCGCTGCCTTAGACCGCTCGGCCAACCCTCCGGAAGTCCCGGAGACCCTCAGTATGAGCGGCCCTTCTAGACAGCCGATCGCCAAGCTGTCAACGGCGCCATCCCTACGCTCAGCCCGTGCTCCAACGCTGATAGCTGTCCCGCATCTCCTCGAGCAGTTGAGCCTTCGTCTCGGGGTCGGCGTCGGTCGCCTCCTCGGCCTCCCTGTACCGCTCCCGCGCTTCCACGAACTCGACCCAACGGTCCGCCTGCTCCTGCGCCCGGTTGGCGCGCCGGCCGGCCACCTGCTTGCGGCCGCGCGCCTCCGCCAGGATCAAGATCTCGCGCAGGCTCTCCGCCAGGTCGTACTCCCCCATGGAGTAGGCGTGGTTGAAGGCGGCGAGAATCTTGTCGGTCAGGCGCCGATTGTAGGTCGGCAATCCCATGTCGACGAAGAAGTCGGTCGGATCTTCGGCGAACAGTTCTTCAGCCGAAAGCATGCTGTGGCTTTCCGTGTCCTTGTGCTCCATGTCCGCGCCCCCTCGCGCGAGCGTGCCGGGTCGGCATGTACCCTTAACGCTTTCATCGTATTAACGATGCGGTTTTCATTCTCTTAACGGATGCTTGCCGAAGTGTTAACCAAATGCAGCATTTGCCGACAAGCTGTCCGGCATTTTCCCTATGCGCGATATTTTCGCGAAACGAGTCGACATCTTAACGCTTTGTTCAAACTTCCGGCCCGAGACTCCAGCCGGTTAAGGTTACTTAACGGAGGGAGGCAGCCATGTCGCTGTCGAAACGCAGCATCGAAACGCTGATCGACCTGATCGAGATCAAGCTCGGCTGCATGGAAGTCTACGACCGGGAGGACGCGCGCGAGTTGGCCACCCTGGAAAACTGCCGGCGCGAACTCCTGGGATTGGCCGCGCGGAGCCAGACCTGCCCCGGGGCCGGCGGCCGGATCGCCGCCTTCGACACGGTGGCGCGCGCCTGAACCGCGGGTCGGCCCGCGATCGGCCGGGCGAAGGAGCCGGCCGTATTCAGCTCGCCGGCACCGCCATACCGCGCTCGACCGCCGGACGCGCCCCGATCGTCTCGAACCAGCGCTTGACGTTGGGGATCTCGTCGAGCGTGATGCCGTGCCAGTCGTACCGCGCGACCCAGGGAAAGGTCGCGATGTCGGCGACGGAATACGCCCCGGCCAGAAACTCCGCCTCGCCCAGACGCGTGTCCATGACGCGGTAGAGGCGGTGCGCCTCGCCGGTGTAGCGCTCGATGCCGTAGGGCACCTCCTCCTTGGCGAACTTGCGAAAGTGGTTCGCTTGGCCGAACATCGGTCCCACCCCGCCCATCTGAAACATCAGCCACTGCATCACTTCGGTCTCGCGCCGGAAATCGCCGGGCAGCAGGTCCGAGCCCGCCTTCTTCGCCAGATAGATCAGGATCGCCCCGGTCTCGAACACCGAGATCGGCTCTCCTTCCGGCCCTTCGGGATCGACGATGGCCGGGATCTTGTTGTTGGGGCTGATCTTCAGGAACTCGGGGTCGAACTGCTCGTCCTTGGCGATATTCACCGGGTGCACGGCGTAGGGCAGCCCGACCTCCTCGAGCATGATCGAAACCTTCTTGCCGTTGGGCGTACCCCAGGTGTGGAGATCGATCTCGGTCATCCGCGGCCCTCCGATTGCAAGGTGTCAGACGATAAAAGGCCCGGCCGCACGGGGCCGGGCCGGAACGACAGGCGCGATGTTCAGCGCCGCTGGTACTGCGACGCGCCGAACAGCATCTCGCGCGATTTCTCGGAGTGTGTGACCTCCTTGCGCTGATCGGCGAGCACCTCGACACCGCGCTGCACGGCCGGGCGCTTCTCGATCTCCTTGAACCAGCGCGCGAGGTTGGGGAAGTCGGCCAGATCCTGGCCCTGCCGCTCGTACGGCCGGATCCATGGCCATAGCGCCATGTCGGCGATCGAGTAGTCTACCGCCACGTACTCGACCTCTGCGAGCCTCCGGTCGAGCACATTGTAGAGCCGTCCGACCTCGTTGGTGTAGCGGTCGATGGCATACTCGATCTGCTCCGGCGCGTACTGGCGGAAATGGTGTGCCTGGCCGCACATCGGCCCGATACCGCCCATCTGGAACATCAGCCACTGGATCACGAGATAGCGGCCGGCCACGTCCTGCGGCATGAACCTGCCTGTCTTCTCGGCCAGGTACATCAGGATCGCACCGCTCTCGAAAAGCGAGTAGGGCTTGCCTTCCGGGCCGTCGGGATCGACGATCGCCGGCATCTTGTTGTTCGGGCTGATCTTGAGGAACTCGGGATCGAACTGATCGCCTTCCAGGATGTTGATCGGGTGCACGTTGTACTCGAGGCCGCATTCCTCGAGCATGATATGGACCTTGTGGCCATTGGGCGTCGGCCAAGTGTAGAGCTCGATCATCGTCTGCCGTTCCCCCCTTCGGGCTGGGTATGGCGGGCTTGCGTGCCGCGCAGTGGTTATCGGTTGCGTCTAAACTACTTCCGGTCCGGCGAGGATCAAGCCGATATGCAGTCACATCGCCGCGATTCAGCCATGACCGAAGCACTCAACGCCGACTTCCGCCAACGCGCCGTGGTCGAAACCGCAGGCATGGACTGGGAGCCCAGCCCCAGCCCCACCGTCTGGCGCAAACGCCTCGACCTGGCGCCCGGCACGGGCGGCTCAGAGCATAGCCGGGTCACGTCGGTGGTGCGCTACGATCCCGGCGCCGCCTTCCCCGGTCACGGCCATCCGATGGGCGAGGAAATCCTGGTGCTCGAGGGCGTCTTCTCCGACGAGAGCGGCGACTTCCCCGCCGGAAGCTACCTGCTCAACCCCGAGGGATTCGCCCACGCGCCGTTCTCCAAGGAAGGCTGCGTCATCCTGGTCAAGCTTCGCCAATACGCCGACACGAGACGCGTCATCCGCGACACCGACGCGATGGACTGGCTCCCGCGGCCCATCGACGGCATCGCCGCCAAGCCGCTTTACAGTTCCGACGATTTTCCCGAGCGGATGTCGTTGGTCCGCTTCGCGCCCGGTGCGCGCTCGCCCGACCACGACCATCCGGCGGGTGAGGAGATTTTCGTGCTCGAGGGCAGTCTCGAGGACGAGAACGGCCGCTACCGAACCGGCACCTGGCTGCGCCAGCCCCCGGGCTCGCGCCACGGGCCCTGGTCGGACGAGGGCTGCGTGCTTTACGTGAAGTCGGGGCACTTGGGCGCCTAGCTCGCGAACGCTACTGGTCGCCCTGCGTCTTCAGCCAGCCCTCCACCAGCGGTATCACGATCCCCGGCTGGCGCACCCAGCGGAAATGGTCGATGCCCTCGTAGCCCAGCGCCTTCGGGTCCAGATGGTGGCGGGTCAGCTCGGCGCTCGGGATCTTGGCCAGCAGGCCGTCCATCGCCTTCTCGGGCGCGAAGAAGTCGCCCTCGAAGGAGATCGCGAGGGCCGGCAGGCGCAGCGTCGCCAGATGCCGGTCGTGGTCGACCTTGGGCCGGCCGAAGCGGAAGCGTCCGGTGCGCGCCTGGCGTCCCCAGTCGGCCATCACCGAGCGCGCTTCGCGCGCGGCGAAGCCGAAGCGATGGCCGGGGAAGTGGCCCACGACCCGGCCCGCCAGCACCACGAACTGGCTGAACGGCAGGAACGGCGCCGGCCACAGCCGCCAGTGGACCGACGAGCAGGCGATCAGGATCAGCCCGGCCAGCTCGTCCGGGTGGTGCGCGGCGTAGATCATCGAGATCTGGCCGCCCAGGCTGTGCCCCAGCAGGTACAGCGGCGCGCCCGGCCAGCGCGCCTCGACCGCCGCCGCCGCCTGCGGCCAGTCCTCGGTCAGCATCTCGTGGTAGCCGAAATCGTAGCGCCGGCTGGGCCGTCGTCCGCCCTCCTCCTCGTGGCCGCGCAGCTCGGCCACGGCGACGTTGCATCCGGCGGCGCACAGCGCGCTCGCCAGCCGCGCATAGTAGCCGGCCTTCACGCCCATCGCCGGCTCGATCAGGATCGCCGGCGCCGCCGCCGCCTTCGCCGGATAGAGGTGCAGCGCGAAGCGGGTGCCCTCGGCTCGTTCCAGGACCTGCCGCTCGGGCGGACCCGCCTTGTCGGGCTTGGTCTCGGCGTTCATGGGCACATCACTCCATGCCATGCCGGGGCGCGGCAACGACCTCGCGGGTAGGCGAGGCGCGGCGCACCTAGACGCGGTCGAGGGCGGCCTCGAGGTCGCCCCACAGATCGTCGAACTCCTCGATGCCCACCGACAGGCGCAACAGGTCGTCGGGCGTCGGGCTTTGCGGCCCCTCGACCGAGGCACGGTGCTCGACCAGGCTCTCGACGCTGCCCAGCGACGTGGCCGGGATGAACACCTCGAGCGCCCGCTCGACCGCCAGCGCCGCGTCGCGCCCGCCCTTCACCTGGAACGACAGCATGGCGCCGAACAGCCCCGGCTCCATCTGCTTGCGCGCGACCTCGTGGCCGGGATGGCTCTCCAGCCCCGGATAGTGCACCCGCGCGACCTTGGGATGCTTGTCGAGGCGGGCGGCGAGCGCGAAGGCCGTGGCCGAAGCGTGGCGCACGCGCAGATACAGCGTGCGCATGCCGCGCAGCAGCAGCCAGGCCTCGAACGGCCCGAGCAGCGCGCCGGCCTGCGCCCGCTGGTCGTGGATGCGGCCGGCGAACTCGTCGGGCTCGTCGCACAGCACCGCACCGGCGACGACGTCCGAATGGCCGCCCAGATACTTGGTCGCCGAGTGCACCACGACATGCGCGCCGTGCTCGAACGGGCGGGTGATCACCGGAGTCGGCACGGTGTTGTCGACCGCGAGGCGCGCCGCGGCCGAGCGCGCGATCTCGGCGGCGCCGGCCAGGTCGGTCACCGTCCACAGCGGATTGGACGGCGTCTCCGCCCAGATCAGCCTGGTCTTGCCCGGCCGCACCGCCGCGCGCAGCGCGTCGAGGTCGTCCATCGGCACGAAGTCGACCTCCAGCCCCCAGCGCACGCCCTGCTCGCGCAGCCAGCGCAGCGTGCCGAAATAGGCGACCGTAGGGGCCACCACATGGTCGCCGGGGTCGAGCGACTGGAACACCGCCGCCGCCGCCGCCATGCCCGAGCCGAACAGGAAACCCTCCGCGGCGCCCTCGAGCGACATCAGCAGATTCTCCGCCGGCTCGGCGGTGGGGTTGTCGTCGCGGGCGTAGGACCATCCCTTCGGGTAGCCGCCCCCGGTGCCGCGCGCGAAGGTCGTCGCCGGGTGGATGCCGGGCACCACGCCATCGGTCTCCCGGTCGCGTGCATGCGCCGCCTGCGCCGCGAGCGAGGCGGGCTTGAGCCGGCGGATCATGGGCGCCCCCTCGGACGCAAGCTCTTCCCTCTCCCCTCGAGGGGGAGGGCTGGGGAGGGGGGTAACAAGCAACAGGCCGCGCCTTCGGCGCGACGGTATTCGTCGTACCCCCCTCCCCGACCCTCCCCCTCAAGGGGCGAGGGAGTTGATGTCGCGATCTTCGCCATCGCCCTCATCCCGCGCGCTCCGGCAGCCGGTCGCCCTCCTTGGCCGCGAGCAGCGCCAGCAGATCCTCGGGCAGCGGCACCGACTTGTGAGCGGCCTGGTCGGTGTAGACCCAAACGACGTCGCCGCGCGCCAGCAGATCGTCGTCGCGGAAGATGGCGCACTCGAACGCCATCGAGCTGCGCCCCAGCCGCGCCACGCAGACGCCGACCTCGACGTCCCAGTCGAACCGGATCGGGACGTGGTAGTCCACAGCCGTGCGCACGACGTGGAAGTCGTTCCCCGTGCGCTCGACCTCGCCCATGTAGTCGTAGTCGAGCCAGCGCATATACTCGGTGATCGCCACGTCGAAATAGGTCAGGTAGTGGGCGTTGAACATGACGCCCTGCCCGTCGATCTCGGCATAGCGCACGCGGAAGGGATGAAAGAAGCCGAACTGCTTGCGCTCCGGCACGGCCTTGTCCGTCATAGGCATTCCTCGCTGCTCACGCCGGCGTTGTAGCGCGGTCGGCCGCCCACCGTCCACGCAGCGCTGCCGGTGCCGGGCGGCAGCCGGGCCACGCAATCGTGAACCGGCCGTGACGCCAACGCCGTCATGCGCCCCTGGACAGGCCGACCGGCGGCCCGTCAGATTACCGCACTGCAACGGACTCGGAGGGGAGCGGAGACATGGCGGAGAAGACGCTGATCGTCGGCGCGGGATCGGGGCTGTCGGCCTCGCTTGCGCGGCTGTTCGCGGCCGAGGGGATGGAGATCGCCCTGGCCGCGCGGAAGACTGGCAAGCTCGAGGCGCTGGCCGAGGAGACCGGCGCCAGGGTCTATCCCTGCGACGCCGCCGAGCGCAACGATGTCGCCGGCCTGTTCCGCGCGCTCGACGCCGACATGGGCACGCCCGACATCGTGGTCTACAACCCCAGCTACCGGGTGCGCGGGCCGTTTGTCGAGATCGACCCCGAGGAGGTGCTCAAGGCGGTGATGGTGAGCTGCTACGGCGGCTTCCTGGTCGGCCAGGACGCGGCCATCCGCATGGTCGAGGCCGGCAAGGGCACGATCCTGTTCACCGGAGCCTCGGCCTCGGTGAAGGGCTACAAGCAGTCGGCGTCCTTCGCCATGGGCAAGTTCGGCCTGCGCGGTCTCGCGCAGTCGATGGCGCGCGAGCTGGCGCCGGAGAACATCCACGTCGCCCACTTCGTCATCGACGGCGGCATCCGGCAGGGTCCCGACGACCCGCGCGCGAACGATCGCGAGCCAGACGCCCTGCTCGACCCGGACGCCATCGCCCGGACCTATCTCGACATCCACCGCCAGCACCGCAGCGCATGGACCTGGGAGGTCGAGCTGCGACCCTGGGTCGAGACCTTCTAGGCGGATGGCGACACAACCCCAGACGCTGCCGCCCGGGCACCATCGCCCCCAGGTCGGCCTTGTGCTCGGAGGCGGCGGGGCGCGCGGCTGGGCCCATATCGGCGTGCTGCGCGCGCTCGACCGCATCGGCTTCAAGCCCGACGTGGTGTGTGGCACCTCGATCGGCGGGCTCGTGGCCGGCATCTGGCTCGCCGGCCATCTCGACACGCTCGAGGACTGGGCGCGCAATCTCAACCGAAGCCGCATCCTGCGCATGATCGATTGGCGCCTGACCGGCGGTGGCCTGATGGGCGGCCAGGCGCTGCTGCGCGACATGGAGGAGGCCTTCGGTGACATGCGGATCGAGGACCTCGACCGGCCGTTCGGCTGTGTCGCCACCGACCTGGTCACCGGGCACGAGGTCTGGATCCGCCGCGGCGGGCTGATCGAAGCGCTGCGCGCCACGATCTCGCTCCCCGGGCTCTTCACGCCCATGCCCTGGCGCGGCCGCTGGCTCGTCGACGGCGCCATCGTCAACCCCGTGCCGGTGACGCTGGCCCGTGCGCTCGGCGCGCAGCTCGTCGTCGCGGTCGACCTGCACATGGACCTGATCGGCAAGGCGCGGATCGCCGGCAAGACCTACCCACGCGCCATGGGCTTCGACGTGGAGGACGAACTCGGCCGCGACCACGGCCTGTTGCGCGGGCTGATGGGAAAGGTTTTCCGCCGCGAACCCGACGCGCCGTCGCTGTTCGGCGTCATGGTCGGCGCCTACAACACCATCCAGGACCGCCTGACCCGCGCCCGACTGGCCGGAGACCCGCCCGACGTGTCGATCCAGCCCAAGCTGGCCCAGATCGGTCTGCTCGAGTTCGACCGCGCGGACGAAGCCATTGCCGAGGGCGAGAGCGCGGTCGGGCGCGCCCTGCCCCAGATCGAGGAGGCCATGGCCATCGTCGAGGCCTTTGACGGCGACACTTAGGGACAAGTCCGTACGGGCTTGCCCGGCACAGGGGGTACCCTTGTTAATGGGTTGTTCAGAATGTTCATTTAGGTTAACCGTCCTGTTGCCACAGCACGGGAGGCCCCGATGACGGCGGTCCCCGAGAGCAGCGCTGCCGCCCGCCGGCCGGACGACGACGCCGAGATACCCGATCCCACCACCGCGGCGCGTCTTGCGTGGCTCGTCAAGTCGTCGCGCGGTCCGGCACCCCACCCACGCCGGCACCTTTTGCTGCTGCGCTTCACCCTGGTCAACATGGTGGCGGGAGCGGTCCTCGCGGCGCTCGCGCTGCAAGGCCACGTCACGGCAGCGTTCGCGGCCGACGCGACCGGCTTGGTGGGCGTCATCTGCGCAGCATTCGTGTTCGGCCTGGGACTGTGTGCCTTGCGCGTGTTCGAGGTCAGCCGAGAGACCGAGCGGGCGCGGCAGTTCGACCCGCTGTGCGCCTCGCGCGCGGCCGACTACGTTGCCGACGTCCGCGGGCGCGAGATCGGCGAGCGCGCGCTCGCCGGATCGCTCCTGCGCATGACGCTGACCGACCGGATCGTGCCCGTCCGCCACGTCGCCAACGCGCTCGTGCTCCTCGGGCTGATCGGCACGGTGGTCGGCTTCATCATCGCCCTCAGCGGCGTCGACCCCGCGGCGGTCGCCGACGTCGCCCGGATCTCGCCAATGGTGGGCAAACTGATCACCGGCATGTCGGTGGCGCTCTACACCACGCTCGCCGGCGCGGTCCTGCATCTGTGGCTTATGGTCAACTATCAGCTCCTCACCTCGGGCACGGTCGAGCTGATCGAGACCATCGTCCGCCTGGGCGAGCGCCATGCACACGCTTGACCACCTCGACGAGGAAGCCGCCGGCACCGCGTTCCGTGATGTGCTGATGCTGGCATTGCTCGGCTTCATGGCGGTGGTCATCGTGCTGCTGCCGCACCTCCGCCCGCCCGGCGACGCCGTCGAGGCGGTGGCCGCCCCCGGCAACGTGATCGTCGAGGCGCACTGGCCCGACGATCTGCGCGCCGATGTCGATCTCTGGGTCCAGGCGCCGGGCGACGCGCCGGTCGGTTACTCCAACATGGGCGGCCGGCTGTTCAACCTCCTGCGTGACGATCTCGGGGACGAGCGCGACGCCAGCGCGCGCAATTACGAGATTTCCTACAGCCGCGGCCTCGCCGCCGGCGAGTACACGATCAACCTGCATCTCTACGACAACAAGGACCAGCGTTATCCGGTCCCGGTGCAGGTGGCGGTGTCGGTCAAGAACCAGCCCGACCGCTCGGCGCGCCGGATCCTGGACAAGAAGACCCTGTTGGTCGCCAAGGGCGAGGAGCTGACCGTCTACCGCTTCCGGCTGACGGACGACGGCGAGCTGGTCGCGGGAAGCGTCCACGACCTGCCGCGCCCATTGCGCGCCGCTGGAGGTCCCGGTGGCTGATTTCCTGCTCTACTTCGCCGCGGCCGCAGTCCTGGCGGGCGCCGTGGCCGCGCTCACCTTCACCCTGCCCCGTGCGCTGTGGCTCAAATTCGCCGCCTTGGGCGCCGCGGGCATCCTGATCGTCACGGTCTATTATGCGATGAGCGACATGCTCGGCCGGCCCAAGCCGGTGAGCCTGTCCTGGCTCCATGCCGGCGCCGACGAGTTTCAGGTCGTCGCGGCCCAACTCGACGAGCCGCACGCGGTCTACCTGTGGCTCCGCACGCCGGACGCGGCGGAACCGCGCGCCTTCAGCATGCCGTGGAGCGAGCAGGCCGCGCGCCAACTCTCGAAGGCTCAGCGCGAGGCCGATCGGCATGGCAGCGAAGTCGTCATGCGCATGAAGCGCAGCAACCCCGAAGCCGACGACGAGCCCATGTTCTACACCGAGCCGCAGCCCGCCCTGCCGCCCAAGCAGGCGGCGGACTTGCCGCCCACTTCTGCGCCGGAGTTACCGAACTGGTCCGGCGCGCCCGCGAACGCGGAGCCTTGACGTCGGGTAGACGCCCAACGGGATCGGTACCGGCCCACCCGCGTTACAGCCCCAGCTTCCTTCGCAGGATCTCGTTCACCGCCTGCGGGTTCGCCTTGCCCTGGGTCGCCTTCATCACCTGGCCGACGAACCAGCCCATGACCTTGGGGTTCTCCTGGACCTGTTTCGCCTGCTCGGCGTTGTCGGCGATCAGCCGATCGACGATGCCCTCCAACTCGCCGGTGTCGGAGATCTGCTCGAGCCCTTTCTCGGCGACGATCTCGCCCGCGTTGCGGCCGGTTTCGAACATCTCGGCGAACACGTCCTTGACCATTCGGCCCGAGAGCGTGCCGTCGAGCTTGAAGCCGATCAGTTCGGCGATCTGAACCGGCGAGACCGGCGATGACAGCGCGCCGAGCGCGGCCTCGTTGAGCCGGCCAAACACGTCATTGGCCACCAGGTTGGCGGCCTCGACGGCGTAGCGCTCCTGCGGCAGCTTCGTCATCCGTGCGAGCTCGGCCAGCACCGATTCGTAGAACTCGGCATCGGCTTTCTCGCCGACCAGAACCCCCGCGACATACGCCCCCAGCCCGAAATCGCGCACGAAGCGCTCCTTCTTGGCGTCGGGCAGCTCGGGCAGCGACGCCTCGATGTCCGCGATCCACTGCTCGTCGAGGACCAGCGGCAGCAGGTCGGGGTCGGGGAAGTAGCGGTAGTCGTGCGCCTCCTCCTTGGTGCGCATCGGCCGCGTCTCGCCGCGCTCGGGGTCGAACAGCCGCGTCTCCTGCACCGGTGCCTCGCCGTCCTCGTAGAGCGCGATCTGGCGCGCGGCCTCGACGTCGATCGCCTGCTTCACGAAGCGCACCGAGTTGATATTCTTGATCTCGCAGCGCGTGCGGTAGCCCTCCTCGCCCACCGGTCGGACCGAGACGTTGACGTCCGCGCGCATCGAGCCCTCCTGCATGTTGCCGTCGCAGGTGCCCAGATAGCGCAGGATCGAGCGCAGCTTTTCGAGGAACATCCCGGCCTCCTCGGCCGAGCGGATGTCCGGCTCGGAGACGATCTCCATCAGCCCGGTCCCGGCGCGGTTGAGGTCGACGAAGGTGCGCTCGGGGTCCTGGTCGTGCAGCGACTTGCCCGCGTCCTGCTCCATGTGGAGGCGCGTGATGCCGACCGTGCGCGTCTTCCCGTCGGGCATGTCGAGCAGCACCTCGCCCGGGCCTACGATCGGCTGGTCGTATTGCGAGATCTGATAGCCCGCCGGCAGATCGGGGTAGTAGTAGTTCTTGCGGTCGAAGCGCGAGACCGGGTTGATCTTGGCCTTGAGCCCCAGCCCGGTGCGCACCGCCTGCTCGACGCAGTACGCGTTGATCACCGGCAGCATGCCCGGAAAGGCCGCGTCGACGAAGCTCACCTGCGAGTTGGGCTCGGCCCCGAACGCCGTTGACGCGCCCGAGAACAGCTTGGCCTTCGAGACGATCTGGGCATGCACCTCCAAACCCACGACCACCTCCCACTCGCCGGTCTGGCCCTGATAGGTGCTCACGACGCTGCCCCCGCCACGAACTGCGGCTCGGCATCGAAGCCTGCCGCCTCCTCCAGCACGCCCGCGGTGCGCAGCAGCGTCTCCTCGTCGAACGCCCGCCCGATCAGGTGCAGACCGAGCGGCAGCCCGCCCTCGGACAGCCCCGCGGGTACCGAGATCGCCGGCAGGCCGGCGAGCGAGGCCGGCACGGTGAAGACATCGTTGAGGTACATGGCGATCGGGTCGTCCTCCTTCTCGCCCACCGCGAAGGCGTCCGACGGCGCGGTGGGCGTCAGGATCGCGTCGACCTGCTCGAAGGCCTCGCGGAAGTCCTGCAGGATCAGCGTCCGCACCTTCTGCGCCTTGAGATAATAGGCGTCGTAATAGCCCGCCGACAGCACGTAGGCGCCGATCATCACCCGGCGCTTGACCTCGGCGCCGAACCCCTCGGCACGGGTGCGCTCGTACATGTCGACCAGGTCGTCGCCCTTTTCGGCGACGCGCAGCCCGAAGCGCACCCCGTCATAGCGCGCCAGGTTGGACGACGCCTCGGCCGGCGCAACGATGTAGTAGGTCGGCAGCGCGTATTTCGTGTGCGGCAGCGAGATCTCGACCACCTCGGCCCCGGCGTCCTTCAGCCACTCGGCGCCCTGCCGCCACAGCGCCTCGATCTCGGCCGGCATGCCGTCGACGACATACTCCTTGGGGATGCCGATCTTCATGCCGCGCATGTCGCCGGTCAGCGCCGCCTCGTAGTCGGGCACCTCGCGCGGCACCGAGGTGCTGTCCTTGGGGTCGTGCCCCGCCATGCCGCCGAGCATGATCGCCGCGTCGCGCACCGTGCGGGTCATCGGCCCGGCTTGGTCGAGCGAGCTTGCGAAGGCGACGATGCCCCAGCGCGAGCAGCGGCCGTAGGTCGGCTTGAGCCCGACGATGCCGCAGAACGCCGCCGGCTGTCGGATCGAGCCGCCGGTGTCGGTGCCGGTCGCGCCCAGCGCCGCGCGCGCCGCGACCAGCGCCGCCGAGCCGCCCGACGAGCCGCCGGGCACCAGCGGCCGGTTGTCGCCTTGGCGCCGCCACGGGTTCTCGACCGGACCGTAGTAGGAGGTCACGTTGCCCGAGCCCATGGCGAACTCGTCCATGTTCGTCTTGCCCAGCATTACCG
>CAZMTC010000062.1:0-15519 GCA_964569105.1 uncultured Alphaproteobacteria bacterium
TGCCGCTCGTCCATCTGCACTACCGCGGCGACAGCGCCACGGCACAGGCGCGGGCACGGCGGATGGGCGCGCAACTTCGGGCACTCGCCCTCGCCGGTCAGGCAGGCCTTGATGGCCGGGCCATGCGGCGAGCCCTTGTCCTTCAGGTCGGCGAGCAGCGCGTCCCAGCCGGCCTTCTGGGCGAGGTTCAGATAGGCCTCGGCGACATCGCCCTCCAAGGCGATCGTCTCGATGCCGGCCTCGGCCTGCCGCTGCTTCTCCGTCTCGTTGATCTCCCTGTCCTCGGCGCACAGGCTCTCCATCCAGTCGCGCGCCTCGGTCAGCACCGCCTTCTGGTCGTCGGTGAGCCCGTTCCAGGTGTCGAGGTTGATCAGCACTTCGACCGACGCCCGGTAGAAAGACGGGTCGACCCGGTACTTGGTATGCTCGTCCCAGCCGAGATCGAGCACTCCCTGGGTGGGCCAGCCGTAGCCCTTGACCGTGCCGCGCTCCAGCGCGGTCAGCACGTCGCCCGGCGCCGTGCGGATCAGGTCGGCGCCCATCGCCTTGAAGAAGGCGCTGTAGATCGGCGTGGTGCGGATCTTGGTGCCCTCGAGCATGGTCGTCAGGTCGTCGGGGCTGGAGAGCGAGACCTCCTCGTTGGTGTAGAGGTGGAACGGCACGCAATCCTTCTGCCGCGCCAGGTGATAGGCGTTCAGCTTCTCCTTGTGGATCGCGTTCATGTAAGCCCAGGCGCCGTTCTCGCGCTCCTCCCGGATGCTGTAGTTGGAGAGCTTGATGGCGTCGGCCTCGGGCATCGCGCCGGTATAGAACGCGCCGGGCAGGTTGCCGATGTCGACCGTGCCGGCCCTGACGTTGTTGGCCAGCTCGAACGGGTTCATCACCTTGCCGCCGCCGCCGAGGTAGTCGATCCGGACCTGGCCGCCACCCTTCGCGTTCACGCGCTCGATGAAGCGCCCGAAATTGGCCGAGAAGGTCGTGCCCTGGTTGAAGGCGCTGACCGCCTTGAGCGTGACTTCCTCGGCGCCGGCCGAGGTCGCGGAAAGCACCGCGGCGACACCGGCTGCGGCCAATGCCTTGATCTGTTGGCGCATGATCTGCCCTCCCTGTTGTTGTCTTCCAACTCCGGGCGCGTTCGAGCCCCGAGTGTCTTGGCGGCGCAACCGGGCCGCGCCCGACTACTGCGCCGCGACTTGCTCCGCCTCGCCGCTCGCGGCCAGCGCATCGGCGGCGAGCTGCTCGAGCGTACGATCCAGCGTATCGCCCTCGGGGTCGGCCAGCGCGGCTTCGCGTGCGCGCAGCACCGCGGTTCGCGCGGACGCGGGATCTACCGGCCCCGACAGCGCGGGCTCGACGACCCGCTCCATTATGGTCACGAAGTTGCCGCGCCCGCGGGCGTGAGTGTCGCCATAGCCCTTGTTGAGGTTGGCGCACTCGACGACCTCGAGTCCCAGGTCGTAGTTTCGCTTCGCCGCCCGCTCGACCGCCGACAGCCAGCGCTCGATCAGCGCCTGTTCCTCGGCGAAGCGGGTCGAGACGCGGCGCATCGACTTGAGCCGCGCCAGCGTCCACAGCCGCAGGAAGCCATTGATCGTGTGGCTGCGTACCCGCATGGAAAAGCGCAGCTTATCGTTCAACCCACGCCTGGTCGTCCAGCGGAACAGCGGACCGCCGATCCAGCGCGGCAGGATTGCCGAGATCTCCTCGACGCCGGGCTTGAAGAACTCGGTGAGCTGCACGGGCTCGTGATCCTTGGCGCCCACGGTCTTGCGCACGCGGTCGAAGCGGGCACGGCGACTCTTGAGCTCGGCGACGCGGATCACGTCCTCGTAGCTCATCCACACGGCCAGATAGCGGGCCGTTTCGCGGGTCAGCGCATAGGCGCGGCCCCCGCCGGCACCGCGGTCGAAATGAAGGATCGGCGCCAGCCGCTCCAGATACTCGCGCGCATAGCGCAGGTCCTGGTAGTCGGCGACGCGCTTGATGCCCTCGGTGACGACCTCGCGAACCTCCTCCGGAAAGCCCTGCTCGACGCCCTCGGTCAGTCCCTCGACGCTGCGCGCCTGCCAGGTGCGGGGCTCAGGCCGAGCGGGTTCCAACTCCTTGGTCTCGCCGCGGGCGAGCGCGAGCCCTGCGCGGAAGCCGCGCAGGTTGGAGTCGACCGCGACGCCGCGGTCCTGGATCGACTTCTCGAACTTGTCCGCGGAGACCGGCAACAGGCCCGAGCCGGCGATCACGCCGAGCATGATGACGTTGGGGAACGCCCCCTCGCTGTCCGCCAGCCGGTTGAGGTCGGACAGGATCGGCTTCTTGGCCAGCTTCTGCGCCGCCTCGACGATGCGGTCGCCCTGGTAGCGCTGGTCGGCCATCGCCGTGCGCTCGCCCATGGCGTAGACCCGGTGGGTCGAGGCGACGAGCACCGTGCGGTCGGGTGTGACGAAGCCGTTCTCCATGGCCCGCCCGGCCTCTATCAGCTCCGACGCGACCATGATGTCGACCGCGCCCGGGCTCGGATAAAGACCCAGCACCGGGCGCCGGCCGTCGAGCTCCGACCACTTCTTGGGGTAGATCTCGATATAGTAGGTCGTTGCGCCCGTGCGCTGCGCCACGCCCGGGATCGAGGTGGACTGGACCGGATAGCCCTCCTCGTCCACCGCGCCGACGATCCAGTCGGTCAGGACGCCGCCGCCTTCGCCGCCCAGCGCGGCGATCAGAAGGCAGACCGGGCGTTCGCTATTCGCACTCATGCCGCTACCGCCTTACCCTGGAACAGGCCGATGACGCTCGAGCGCAGCCCGTGAATGAACCGGTCCCAGGCGTTGGGGTTCTGGACGATCTCGGCCCGGTAGAAGGACGGGCACAGCACCGCCGCGTCGGCCACCTCGCCGCAGAGCCCGCAGCCCACGCAGCTGTCGATCACGGTGGCGATCGGGTCCTTGCGCAGCGGGTCCGGGTTGTCCTTGATGGTCAGCGACGGGCAGCCCGACAGCCGGATGCACGAATGGTCGCCGGTGCAGGTCTCCTCGTCGATGCCGAAGCGCTCGCGCACCACGCGCTTGCCTTCGGAGAGTTGCTTGCGCACCTGCGGCTTGATGCGCCGCTGGCGCGCGAGCTGGCACTCGCTCTCCGCGATGATGACCTTGAGGCCCTTCTGCTTGGTCGTCAGCGCCTCCTCGAGCGCGCGCTTCATCTGGCCCACGCGGTAGGTGGTGATGCGCTTGATGTGCTTGACGCCGACACCCCGGAGCGCCTTCGCGATGGTTTCGGACGAGTCCTCGCTGTGGCCCGGATTGGTCGACGGCACGTGCTGCTGGCCGGTGGCCGAGCTGTAGCCGTTGTTCATGATCACCAGCACCTGATCGGAGTCGTTGAACACCGCTCCGGTGACGCCGGTGTTGAGCCCGTTGTGCCAGAAACCGCCGTCGCCCATGACGCTGACCACGCGCTTGTCGCCGAAGGCGGGGCCGACGCCCGCCGCGCTGGACAGGCCCAGGCCGTAGCCCATCACCGTGTTGCCCATGTTGAACGGCGGCAGGGTGGAGAAGGTGTGGCAGCCGATATCGGCGGCAAGGTGGAACTCGCCCACCTCGCGCTCGGCCAGCTTCATGGCCGTGAACACGGGGCGTTCGGGGCAGCCGGTGCAGAAGGACGGCGGCCGCTTGGGCACGGGCACGCCGAGCATCTTGGCCGCGTCCGACTTGACCCTGGCGATGCGCTCGGCCTCGGACGAAACCTTCTCGAGGTCGACCCCCTGGGGCACCGAGCCCTCGACGAACTTGGTGATGCCGTTGATCAACACCTCGAGCGTGTACTCGCCCGCCATCGGCAGCACGTCCTTGCCGACGATCTTGGTGTTGACGTCACCCTTGCGCAGGATCGAGTTGATCGCCTGCTCGAGGTAGTCGGGCTGGCCCTCCTCGATCAGCATCACCGCCTTCTTGTCGGCACAGAAGGCGCGCACCTCCTCGGGCACCAGCGGGTAGGTGACGTTGAGGCAGTAGATCGGGATCTCGGTCCGGCCGAAGGCGTCGGCGAGGCCGAGCTGCTGCAGCGCGCGCATGGTCGAGTTGAACAGCCCGCCCTGCAGGATTATGCCCACGTCCTTGCGCGGCCCGTCGAAGACCTCGTTGAGCTTGTGGTCGCGGATGAACTGGATCGCCGCCGGCCAGCGCTTCTCGATCTTCAGCTTCTCCTGAAGATAGGTCGAGGGGGGCAGGGCGATGCGCTCGAAATTGTACTCGGGCGACGTCAGCGGCGTCTTCTTGGACACCGCCGGCATGCGGTTGTCCTTGGTCTTGAAGCTGCCGTACATGTGGCAGGCGCGGATGCGGAACTCCATCATCACCGGCGTGTTCGACGCCTCGGAGAGCTGGAAGCCCTGCTCGACCAGGTCGACGATGCGCTCGTGGTCGGGCCGCGGGTCCATCAGCCACAGCTGCGACTTCATCGCGAAGGCGTGGGTGCGCTCCTGAATGATCGAGGCGCCCTCGCCATAGTCCTCGCCCAGGACGATCAGCGCGCCGCCCACCACGCCGGCGGACGCCACGTTGGACAGCGCGTCGGAGGCGACGTTGGTGCCCACCGTCGACTTCCACACCACCGCGCCGCGCATCGGATAGTTGATCGAGGCGCCCAGCATCGACCCGGCCGCGGCCTCCGAGGCGCAGACCTCGAAGTGGATGCCATATTCGTCCAAGATCTCCTCGGCGTCCTGCAACACGTCCATCAGGTGCGACACCGGCGCGCCCTGATAGCCGCCGACATAGCTCACGCCCGACTGCAGCAGCGCCTTGGTGATGGCCAGGATGCCCTCGCCGTGAAACTCGTCACCGGCGCCCTTCTTCAGGGTCTGGATTTCCTTGGCGAACGACCGTTCCATCGATGCCTCTCTCCCTCGAAATGCCGAGATACTTTAAACATAAAATGTTTGTCCCGCCAATGGACAGGCGGGCCCGCGGATGTTGCAGTTGCAACGATACCTCAGGTGCGACGCGGCGCGAAGCTGGACAAGTCCGCGGCGCCACGACATGGGAGTGATGGTATCACATCGCGTGTGCCGTGGAATCCCGCGTGCGGCGCGCACGGGTTGTGTCCGAACGCCCCGCGCGGCGCGGCCCGGAGGTTTCTTGACACCCTATCCGCGCTACATTACATCCACGCTCCACAGTGTCTCCCCGGGGGTGTAGCTCAGTTTGGTTAGAGCGCTGGCCTGTCACGCCAGAGGCCGCGGGTTCGAGTCCCGTCACTCCCGCCATTATTCCTGAAGACATCCATGTGATTGCCGTTCGTGCCCTGTGCGCCTGATCGCCGCACAGGCGTTCGAGCCGCTCGGTGCAGCCGGCGATCCGGTCGCTGGCGCGGCGGCGCGGTTCCGTCGGTGTGGCGTGGCGCCCGCGCACGCGCAGCGCCCTGTCGCGACATGTTGCCCGGGGTCCTTTTCAACGCGCGCCGGCGTCTCTATAACGGCGCCAACATCGGCCCGAGCGTAGGGAGCGAGGCAATGGACGGCCTGCTGGTCGAATATCTGCCTATCCTGGTTTTCATCGGCATCGCCGTCGGCCTGGCGGTGGCGCTGACCGCGGCGTCCTATATCGTCGCGCGCCAGCGGCCGGACTCGGAGAAGCTCTCGGCCTACGAGTGCGGTTTCGACGCGTTCGAGGATGCGCGCGGCCGGTTCGACGTGCGCTTCTACCTGGTGGCCATCCTGTTCATCATCTTCGATCTCGAGGTTGCCTTCCTGTTCCCATGGGCCATCTCCCTGGGTGAGATCGGCATGTTCGGGTTCTGGTCGATGATCGTCTTCCTGGCCGTGCTGACTATCGGCTTCGTCTACGAGTGGAAGAAGGGAGCGCTGGAATGGGAGTAGCGGTCGCCCGCGCCGGCGCAAGCCCCAACGCCGACGCCTTCCTGCGCGAGGAGCTCGACAAGAAGGGCTTCCTCGTCTCCTCGGTCGACAGCCTGGTCAACTGGGCGCGCAGCGGCTCGATCTGGCCGATGACCTTCGGCCTGGCGTGCTGCGCGGTCGAGATGATGCACACCGGCGCCAGCCGCTACGACCTCGACCGCTTCGGCGTCGTGTTCCGGGCCAGCCCGCGCCAGTCCGACCTGATGATCGTCGCCGGCACGCTGACCAACAAGATGGCGCCGGCCTTGCGCAAGGTCTACGATCAGATGGCGGAGCCACGCTGGGTGATCTCGATGGGCTCGTGCGCCAACGGCGGCGGTCCGTACCACTATTCATACGCCGTGGTGCGCGGCTGCGACCGGATCGTGCCGGTCGACGTCTACGTGCCCGGCTGCCCGCCGACGGCCGAGGCGCTGCTCTACGGCGTGCTGCAACTCCAGAAGAAGATCAAGCGCGAGCGCGTCTTCGCGCGCTGAGCTCGAGCTGAGGAGCCGGCCATGGACGAAGCGCTCCGCGAGTTGAGCGAACACGTCTCCGGGACGCTGCCCAACGAGGTGCTGTCGGCCGAGATCCGCTACGGCGAGCTGATGGTGCGGGTCCGGCGCGACGCCGTCGTCAAGGTGCTGACCTTCCTGCGCGACGACAGCGCCTGCCAGTTCAAGGTTCTGGCCGACATCGCCGGTGTCGACTATCCCGACCGCGAGGAACGGTTCGAGGTCGTCTACAACCTGCTCTCGCTGCAGCTCAATCAGCGAATTCGGGTCAAACTGACCACCGACGAGGTGACGCCGGTGCCGTCGGTGGTGGGGCTGTTCCCGGCGGCCAACTGGGCGGAGCGTGAATGCTGGGACCTGTACGGCATTCTTTTCTCGGGCCATCCCGATCTGCGGCGGCTGCTGACCGACTACGGCTTCGAGGGCCATCCGCTGCGCAAGGACTTCCCGCTCACCGGCTACGTCCAGGTGCGCTACGACCCCGAGCAGCGCCGCGTGGTCAACGAGCCGGTCGAGCTGAGCCAGGAATTCCGCAACTTCGACTTCCTGAGCCCCTGGGAGGGCCTCAACACGCTGTTCCCGGGCGACGAGAAGGCGCACGCCCCCGACACCGCGGACGAGGAGGGGCAGCCGTGAGCGAAGTCGACATCAGGAACTTCACGCTGAACTTCGGGCCGCAGCATCCCGCGGCCCACGGCGTGATGCGTCTCGTGCTCGAGATGGACGGCGAGGTGATCGAGCGCGCAGACCCCCATGTCGGCCTGCTCCACCGCGGCACCGAGAAGCTGATCGAGCACAAGACCTACCTCCAGGCGCTGCCCTATTTCGACCGCCTGGACTACGTCGCGCCGCTCAACCAGGAGCACGCCTACGCGCTGGCGATCGAGAAGCTGATGGGCATCGAGGTGCCCCGGCGCGGCCAGTACGTCCGGGTGCTCTATTCCGAGATCACGCGCATCCTCAGCCACTTGCTCAATATAACCACCTTCGCGATGGATTGCGGCGCCGTCACGCCCTTCCTGTGGGGTTTCGAGGAGCGCGAGAAGCTGATGGAGTTCTACGAGCGGGCCTGCGGCGCACGCATGCACGCGGCCTATTTCCGCCCGGGCGGCGTGCACCAGGACCTGCCGGCGGGGCTCGAGGACGACATCGCGGCCTGGATCGAGACCTTTCCTCAGGTGATCGACGACATCGAGGGCCTGCTGACCGAGAACCGTATCTTCCGCCAGCGCACCGTCGATATCGGCAAGGCGACGGCGGAGGAGGCGCAGGCCTGGGGCTTCTCGGGACCGATGATCCGCGCCTCTGGACTGGCCTGGGATCTGCGCAAGGCTGAGCCCTACGACGTCTACGACGAGATGGACTTCGACATTCCGGTCGGGAAGAACGGCGACTGCTTCGACCGCTACCTGATCCGGATGGAGGAGATGCGCCAGTCGCTGCGGATCATGAAGCAGTGCCTGGAGTCGATGCCCGACGGCCCCGTGATGACGCCCGATCAGAAGGCCACCCCGCCACGGCGGGCCGAGATGAAGCGCTCGATGGAGGCGCTCATCCACCACTTCAAGCTCTACACCGAGGGCTTCCACGTGCCGGCGGGCGAGACCTACACGGCGGTCGAGGCGCCCAAGGGAGAATTTGGCGTCTACCTGGTGTCCGACGGCACCAACCGGCCCTATCGCTGCCGCATCCGCGCGCCGGGCTTCTACTTCATGGCCGCCACCGACTTCCTGTGCCGCGGCCACATGCTGGCCGACAGCGTCGCGGTGATCGGCGCCATGGACATCGTGTTCGGGGAGATCGACCGATGACCGGATTCGCGTTCAGCGCCGAGAACGAGGCGCTGGCGAAGAAGCACTTGGCCAAATATCCCGCTGGCCGCCAGGCCAGCGCGGTGATCCCGCTGCTCGACATCGCCCAGCGCCAGAACGGCGGCTGGCTGAGCGAGGAGATCATCGAGTACGTGGCCGGATATCTTGGCATGGCCAACATCCGCGTGCGCGAGGTGGCGACCTTCTACACGATGTTCAACCTCGCGCCGGTCGGGACGTACCATCTGCAGGTTTGCGGCACGACGCCGTGCTGGCTGCGCGGCTCGGACGAGGTATTCGCCGCCATTCGCGAGGAGTGCGGCATCGGCCACGGCGAGACCTCGGAGGACGGCCTGTTCAGCTGCACCGAGGTCGAGTGCCTGGGTGCCTGCGTCAACGCACCGATGGCGCAGATCAACGACGACTACTACGAGGACCTGGACAAGGAGAGCATGAAGGCCATCCTGCGCACGCTGCGCGAGGGCAAGGAGCCCAAGCCCGGCTCCCAGATCGGCCGCCATTCCTCCGAGCCCGAGGGCGGTCCCACGGTTCTGACCGACATGAAGTAGGCCGCGATGCTGAGCGACAAGGACCGCATCTTCACGAACCTCTACGGCTTCCAGGACTGGCGGCTGGCCGGCGCGCGCGAGCGCGGCGACTGGGACGGCACCAAGGAGCTGATGGCCGAGGGCCACGACTGGGTCACCGACCAGGTCAAGGCCTCGGGCCTGCGCGGGCGCGGCGGCGCCGGCTTCCCGACCGGCATGAAATGGTCGTTCATGCCCAAGGAGGTGGGCGACCGGCCGCACTTCCTGGTCGTCAACGCCGACGAGTCGGAGCCCGGGACCTGCAAGGACCGGGATATGATGCGCCACGAACCGCACAAGCTGCTCGAGGGCTCGCTGCTCGCCGGTTTCGCGATGCGCGCCCACGCCGCCTACATTTACATCCGCGGCGAGTTCTACCGCGAGGCCGAGCGGCTGCAGGCAGCGATCGACGAGGCCTACGAGGCCGGGCTGATCGGCAAGAACGCCTGCGGCTCGGGCTGGGACTTCGACATCTATCTCCATCGCGGCGCCGGCGCCTACATCTGCGGCGAAGAGACGGCGCTGCTCGAGAGCCTCGAGGGCAAGAAGGGGCTGCCACGGCTCAAGCCGCCCTTTCCGGCGAACGCGGGCCTCTACGGCTGCCCGACAACGGTCAATAATGTCGAGTCCATCGCGGTTGTTCCCACTATCCTGCGCCGCGGCCCCGAGTGGTTCGCCGGTATCGGCCGCGACGAGCGCAACACCGGGACCAAGGTCTTCTGCATCTCCGGCCACGTGAACACGCCGTGCAACGTGGAGGAGGAGATGGGCATTCCGTTGCGCGAGCTGATCGACAGGCACGCCGGCGGCGTGCGCGGCGGCTGGAACAATTTGCTCGCCGTCATTCCGGGCGGCTCGTCGGTTCCCTGCCTTCCGGCCGAGACCTGCGGCGACCTGCGGATGGACTTCGACAGCTTGGTCGAGGTCAAGTCGGGGCTTGGCACGGCCGCCGTGATGGTCATGGACAAGTCCACCGACATCGTGAAGGCGATCTCGCGCCTCTCCTATTTCTACAAGCACGAGAGCTGCGGGCAGTGCACGCCGTGCCGCGAGGGCACCGGATGGCTGTGGCGCATGATGGAACGCCTGGCCACGGGCGATGTCGAGCCAGAGGCTATCGACATGCTGTGGGACGTCACGAAACAGATCGAGGGCCACACCATCTGCGCCCTGGGCGACGCCGCCGCCTGGCCGATCCAGGGCCTGATCCGGCATTTCCGTCCCGAACTCGAACGCCGCATCGCCGAGCGCAAGCAGCGGACGGCCGCGGCGGCGGCCTGAGGAGACGACGATGGCAAAGGTCACCATCGACGGGGTCGAGCACGAGGTCCAGGACGGCATCACCATCCTGCAGGCCTGCCAGTCCGTGGGCGCCGAGATCCCGCACTTCTGCTACCATGAACGGCTGGCGATCGCCGGCAACTGCCGCATGTGCCTGGTCGAGATGGAGAAGTCGCCCAAGCCCGTGGCGTCCTGCGCCATGCCGGTGGGCGACGGCATGGTCATCCACACCCAGTCGGAGAAGGCGCGCAAGGCGCGTCAGGGGGTGATGGAGTTCCTGCTGATCAATCATCCGCTCGACTGCCCGATCTGCGACCAGGGTGGCGAGTGCGACCTGCAGGACCAGGCCATGGCCTACGGCTACGACCGTACGCGCTATGTCGACGACAAGCGCGCCGTCACCGACAAGGAGATGGGCCCGCTGATCAAGACGATCATGACCCGCTGCATCCACTGCACCCGCTGCATCCGCTTCGCCACCGAGGTCGCGGGCGTCGAGGAACTCGGCGCCGTAGGCCGCGGCGAGAACATGGAGATCACGACCTATCTCGAGCGCTCGATGACCTCCGAGCTCTCGGGCAACGTGATCGATCTGTGCCCGGTCGGCGCATTGACCTCCAAGCCTTACATGTTCGTCTCGCGACCGTGGGAACTGACCAAGACCGAGTCGATCGATGTTTTCGACGCCGTGGGCTCGAACATCCGGGTCGATTCGCGTGGCGCCGAGGTGCTGCGCGTGCTGCCGCGCTTGCACGACGACGTCAACGAGGAGTGGCTGGCGGACAAGTCGCGGTTCGCCGTCGACGGGCTCAAGCGCCAGCGCCTGGACCGGCCCTATGTTCGCCGCGACGGCAAGCTGCAGGCGGCGAGCTGGCGCGACGCGTTCAAGGCCGTGGCCGCACGCCTGGGCGCGACGGACGGCGCCAGGATCGCGGCGATCGCAGGGGACATGGCCGATGCCGAGTCCATGCTATCGCTCAAGGAGCTGATGACCGCGCTCGGCTCGCCCAACGTCGACTGCCGCCAGGACGGTGCCAGGCTCGATGCAGGCGCGCGGGCAAGCTACATCTTCAACACGTCGATCGCCGGCATCGACGAGGCCGACGCGGCGCTCCTGATCGGTACCAATCCGCGCTGGGAGGCGCCGATCATCAACGCCCGTATCCGCAAGCGCTGGCTCGCGAGCGGCATGCCCATCGGGCTGATCGGCGAGGCGCGCGACCTGACCTACCGCTACGAGCATATCGGCGCGGGCCCCGAGAGCCTGCAGGACGTGATCGACGGCAAGCACAGCTTCGCGAAGGCGCTCGAGACGGCCGAGCGGCCGATGGTCGTCCTCGGCATGGGCGCGCTGGCCCGCCCCGACGGCGCCGCGGTAATGGCCGCGGCGCGCGAGCTCGCGGACGCCATCGGCGCCGTGTCGGACGAGTGGAACGGTTTCAACGTCCTGCACACCGCGGCCGCCCGCGTCGGCGGCCTCGACCTCGGCTTCGTGCCGGACAAGGGCGGCAAGGACGTTGAGGGCATCCTGAGCGGGGCGGAGAAGGGCGACATCGAGGTCGTCTGGCTGCTCGGCGCCGATGAGATCGACACCGCACGCCTGGGCGACGCCTTCGTCATCTACCAGGGGCATCACGGCGACGCCGGCGCGCACCGCGCGGATGTCATCCTGCCCGGAGCCGCCTACACCGAAAAGAGCGGCACATACGTCAACACGGAAGGCCGGGTGCAGGAGACCCAACTCGTCGCCTTCCCCCCGGGTGAGGCGCGCGAGGACTGGAAGATCGTGCGCGCGCTGTCCGAGGTGCTGGGCAAGACGCTGCCTTACGACACGCTCGAGCAGCTGCGCGAGCGCCTGGTCGAGGTCAGCCCGGTGTTCGGCGTCCTCGACACGGTCCAGCCGGCCAAGTGGCGCAAGGTCGGGCGCGCCGGAAAGCTGGATTCGGCGCCGTTCCGCAGCCCGATCGAGAACTACTACATGACCGATCCGATCAGCCGCGCCTCGCCGACCATGGCGCAGTGCACGCAGGAAATCCTGGGCGCCCAGGAGCGGACGGGCACCGATGGCTGAGGTCTGGACCGACATTCTGCTCTCGGCAGCGATCATGGTCGGCCTGATCGTCGGCCTTTCGGTCGTCTTGCTGCTGGCGGTCGCCTATCTGACGCTGGCCGAGCGCAAGGTCATCGCCGCGGCCCAGCTCCGCAAGGGGCCGAACGTGGTCGGCCCGTTCGGGCTGTTCCAACCGATCGCCGATGGGTTGAAGCTGATCTTCAAGGAGATGGTCATCCCATCGGGCGCCAACAAAGTGGTGTTCCTGCTGGCGCCCATCGTCACTTTCACGCTCGCGCTGATCGCCTGGGCGGTGATCCCTTTCGGCGAAGGGTTGGTGCTGGCCGACATCAACGTCGGCATCCTCTACCTGTTCGCCATCTCTTCGCTCGGCGTCTACGGCGTGATCATGGCGGGCTGGGCCTCGAACTCGAAGTACGCCTTCCTGGGCGCGCTGCGCGAGGCCGCGCAGATGGTGTCCTACGAGATCTCGATCGGCTTCGTCATCGTCACGGTGCTGATGTGCGCCGGTTCGTTGAACCTGTCGGACATCGTGCTCGCGCAGTCGGGCGGATTCTGGCACTGGTACTGGCTGCCGCTGCTGCCGATGTTCGTGGTGTTCTTCGTCTCCACCCTGGCGGAGACCGCGCGCACGCCCTTCGACCTGCCCGAGGCGGAGGAGGAGCTGGTCGCGGGCTTCTTCGTCGAGTACTCGTCGTTTCCGTTCGCGCTGTTCTTCCTGGGCGGCTATGCGAACATGATCCTGTTGAGCGCGATGACTACGCTTCTGTTCCTCGGCGGCTGGCTCCCGCCGGTCGAGGTGGCCTGGCTGACCTGGGTCCCCGGCCCGATCTGGTTCGCGCTCAAGATCGCCGTCTGCCTGTTCGTCTTCCTGTGGCTTCGCGCCACCTTGCCGCGCTATCGCTACGACCAGCTCATGCGGCTGGGCTGGAAGGTGTTTCTGCCGCTGTCGTTGGTCTGGGTCGTGGTCACGGCCGGCGCGTTGGTGGCGTTCGATTGGCTGCCGCAGGGCTAGGGAGGCAACCATGACCATGCTCGATCGAGGCGCCCGCGCCATCTTCCTCACCGAGCTGCTCGAAGGGATGTGGCTGACCTTGAAATATATGTTCAAGCCGTCGGTCACGCTGAACTATCCCTACGAAAAGGGGCCGATCAGCCCGCGCTTCCGCGGTGAGCTGGCGTTGCGCCGCTATCCCAACGGCGAGGAGCGCTGCATCGCCTGCAAGCTGTGCGAGGCGGTCTGCCCGGTCCTCGCCATCACCATCGAGGCGGAGCCGCGCGCCGACGGTTCGCGCCGCACCACCCGCTACGACATCGACATGACCAAGTGCATGTACTGCGGGTTCTGCGAGGAGGCTTGTCCGGTCGACGCCGTGGTCACCGGCCCGAACTTCGAGTTCGCCGCCTACAGCCGCGAGGAGTTGATGTACGACAAGGACAAGCTCCTCGCCAACGGGGATCGCTGGGAAGCGGAGATCGCGGCCAACCTTGAAGCCGATGCGCCCTACCGCTAAAAGGGCGCCGCAGCCGCCGGGGGGCTGCGCCTTGTCTCTGCACCTGCCGTTCGCGCCCGAGGGAAAGCGCGCATGATCATCCAGGCGCTCGCGTTCTACGCCTTTGCCGCGGTGCTGCTCGCCGCCGCCATCATGGTGGTCGGCGCGCGCAACCCCGTGCATTCGGTGCTGTTCCTGATCCTGGCGTTCTTCAACGCTGCCGGACTGTTCGTGCTCGCCGGCGCCGAGTTCCTGGCGATGATCCTGGTGGTCGTCTATGTCGGCGCGGTGGCGGTGCTGTTCCTGTTCGTCGTCATGATGCTCGACATCAACTTCACGGAGCTGCGTGCCGGTTTCATCAAGTACCTGCCGGTGGGAGCGCTTGTCGGTATCATTCTCCTGGCCGAGCTGATCCTGGTGTTCGGTGCCTGGGCGGTGTCGCCCGAAGCCGCGTCCGTGGCCGCCGACCCGATCGCGCTCGACCCCGGGCGGACCAACACCCAGCAGCTCGGCGCGGTGCTCTACACCAAATACGTCTACCTGTTCCAGGCGGCGGGCGTGGTGCTGCTCGTCGCCATGATCGGCGCCATCGTGCTGACCCTGCGCCATCGAGAGGACGTGCGGCGGCAGAAGATCCCGCAGCAGATCGGCCGCCGCCGCGAGGATTCGGTCGAGCTCAAGAAAGTCCCGAGCGGGGGAGGGGTCTGATGCTCGAGATCGGCCTCGCCCACTACCTGACCGTCGCCGCGATCCTGTTCGTGATCGGCGTCTTCGGCATTTTCCTGAACCGCAAGAACGTGATCGTGATCCTGATGTCGATCGAGCTGATCCTGCTCGCGGTCAACATCAACCTGGTCGCGTTCTCCTGGTCGCTGCAGGACTTGGTCGGCCAGGTATTCGCGATGTTCGTGCTCACCGTGGCCGCGGCCGAGGCGGCCATCGGCCTCGCCATCCTCGTCGTCTACTTCCGCAATCGCGGCTCGATCGACGTCGAGGACGTGAACGTGATGAAGGGCTGAGGCCATGTACTCGGCGGCGATCTTCCTCCCGCTGGTGGGCGCGGTGCTGGCCGGGCTGTTCGGCAAGCAGCTCGGCGACCGCTGGTCCCAGATCGTGACCACGGCGCTGCTGTTCGTCTCGGCGGCGCTGTCGATCCCGATCCTGTACACCGTGGTCCTCGCGTCCGACGCCGCGCCGGTCCAGGTTCATCTGCTGTCGTGGATCGACTCGGGCGTGCTCGAGGTCGATTGGGCGCTGAACTTCGACACGTTGTCGGCGGTGATGGTGTTCGTGGTCACCGTCGTCTCGGCGCTCGTGCATCTGTACTCGATCGGATACATGGAGCACGACCCGCATCGGCCGCGCTTCTTCGCATATCTGTCGTTGTTCACCTTCTCGATGCTGATGCTGGTGACGGCCAACAACCTGGTGCAGATGTTCTTCGGCTGGGAGGGGGTCGGCCTGTGCTCCTACCTGCTGATCGGCTTCTGGTACCACAAGCCCGAGGCCAACGCGGCGGCTATCAAGGCGTTCATCGTCAACCGCGTGGGCGACTTCGGCTTCCTGCTCGGCATTGTTGGCGTTTTCCTGCTGTTCGACGCCGTCACCTTCGAGGTGATCTTCGCCAATGTCGGCAACTACGAAGATGCGACCTGGAGCTTCCTCGGCCTCGACCTGAACGCGATCGAGACGATCTGCATCCTCCTGTTCATCGGCGCCATGGGCAAGTCGGGTCAGCTCCTGCTGCACACCTGGCTGCCGGACGCGATGGAGGGGCCGACGCCGGTCTCCGCGCTGATCCACGCCGCGACGATGGTGACGGCGGGCGTGTTCCTCGTCTGCCGGATGTCGCCGCTCTACGAATACGCGCCGGGCGC
>CAZMTC010000063.1:0-1812 GCA_964569105.1 uncultured Alphaproteobacteria bacterium
CCAGCGCCAGTCGTCCTCGCCCATGTTGCCCAGCGCCGCCGAGATGCCGCCCTGGGCGGCCACGGTGTGCGAGCGGGTCGGGAACACCTTGGTGATGCAGGCGGTGCGCAGCCCCTTCTGGGCCAGGCCCATGGTGGCGCGCAAACCGGCGCCGCCGGCGCCGATCACGACGACGTCGTATTCGTGGTCGTGGATCTCGTAGGCGTCTGACATCGCGGATCAGCCTCCGAACGCGATCTTGAGCACCGAGAAACCGGCGAGCGCGCCGAGCATGACGGCGGCGAACTTGACGCCGACCAGCCAGGCGATCTTCCAGCCCTCGTGATGGATATAGTCCTCGATCACCACCTGGACGCCGAGCTGGGCGTGGTGAAAGGTCGCGACGATCAAAAGCACCAGGGCAACGGCGTTGAACGGCTGGCCGATCCACGCGGTGACGGTGGCGTGGTCGGCGCCGACGAGCGCGAGCAGCGAGCCCACGAACCAAAGGCTGAGCGGGATCAGGGCGATCGCGGTCAGGCGCTGGGCCCACCAGTGGGCGACGCCCTCCTTGGCCGAGCCGCGGCCGCGGGCGCGGGCGAGCGGGGTGCGGTAGCTCATCCTGTCAGCCTCCGACGATGCCGTAGCCGATCAGCCAGGCGAGCACTGTGAGCGTGGCCCCGGCCACGACCGCGACGATGCCCGTGGCGTGCGCGGTGCGCAGCTCGAAGCCCCAGCCGGCGTCCCACAGCAGGTGCCGGATGCCGTTGGCCAGGTGGTAGAACAGCGCGAAAGTCCAGCCGAACAGCAGCAGCCGGCCGAGCCAATGCCCGACATAGGTGTTGACCACCTCGAAATAGGCGGGGTCCGACGCAGCGGCAACCAGCCACCAGACCAGCAGCAGCGTGCCCACCGCGAGCGCGACGCCCGTGATCCGGTGCAGGATCGACAGCGCCATCGTCCACTGCCAGCGATAGACCTGAAGATGCGGGGAAAGCGGGCGGTCGCCGGTTTCCATGGCCTGGCCTTTCTTGCGAGGCGTGGGTCCCATTTGCGCCCGGGCGGGCCGAGGATGCGCCTCTCCGCCGCCAGCGGGCACTTCATCCGGTTTAGTCCCCGCCCGGAGGCAAGTCAACGCGGCCTCCGGTTGTGGCGGTGCCGCGATTTCACGTGGTCGCCTATTGAGGTTACACTTCCGCCGTCAACCAGACGAACGAACCTCAATAATCAGGGAGGATGCTATGCGCTCGTGGAACATCGCCGCCGTAGCGGCCGTCGCGCTGGCCATGGCCGGCCCGGCGGCTGCGCAGGAATGGACCGAGTCGCCGTGGGGCCCCGACGACGAAATCGGCGCCGCCAACCGGATCACCGCGGACTCGGTCAAGGCTGCCGCGCAGCTCGTGACCGAGGGCAAGACCTATTCGCTGGGCATCGTCGTCGACAGCGCGACGCCGGCCTTCCCGCCGCGCTCGCTGTCGCTCACGGTGTTGCAGCCGAACCAGATCAACACACCCGGCCTGGGCCCGACCAAGACATCGTACAACGATGACATCTTCATGGGCTGGCTCGGCATCGGCCCGCAGATCGACGGGCTCGGACACCTGGGCATCGATCACGTCTACTATAACGGCTTCAAGGCCACCGAATTCGCCAAGGCCTCGGGCCTGACCAAGCTGGGCATCGAGAAAATCCCGCCGATCGTCGCGCGCGGCGTGCTGCTGAACATGGCAGAGCACTTCGGCGAGGAGATGCTCGCGGAGGGCACCGCCTATACCGCCGAGGCGATTCAGGCCGCCGAGGAGGCGCAGGGCGTCGAGATCCGGGAAGGCGACG
>CAZMTC010000063.1:1822-15472 GCA_964569105.1 uncultured Alphaproteobacteria bacterium
TTCCTGCGGGAACCCTCTGGCTTTCGGACACATCCGGGAAGGCGACGTCGTGCTGTTCCACTCGGGCTGGCTCAACCTGCTCGACGGCGAGGATCCCGACCCCAAACGCTTCGGCGCCGCCGAGCCCGGGCTCGGCAAGACGGGCGCTCAGTATCTGATCGACAAGGGTATCGTGGCCGTGGGCGGCGACACCTGGGGCCTCGAGGCCGTCCCGTTCGAGGAGGGCGTCGGCGTGTTCGAGATCCATCAGATGCTGTTGGCCAAGAACGGCATCTACATCCTCGAGAACATGGAGACGCGTGAACTGGTCGCCGACGGCGTCAACGAGTTCATGTTCGTGCTCGGCCAGGCGCGCGTCCGCGGCGCCGTGCAGATGATCATCAACCCGGTGGCGATCCGCTAGCGCGGACGGCGCACGGCAATGTGAAGGGGTCGGGCCGCCGGGTCCGGCCCCTTTCCTTCGTGGTGGTAGCCCCGCGTGCTAGGCTGCGCGGCAACACGCAGTCCACGCAGGAGGCCCGCAGATGCCCGCCACCGCTGCCGCCAGCAGCGCGCCGAAGGGCGCCAACGTCACGATCGCCGAGATGCAGGCCGCGCTCGACGCCAAGCGTGCGGCGTTCAAGCGCGAAGGCCCGCCCGAACTGGCGCACCGCAAGGCCAATCTGCGCCGGCTGCGCAAAGCGATCCTGGCATGGCAGGACGACATCGCCGCGGCGATCAGCCGCGACTTCACCCATCGCTCGCGTCACGAGACGCTTCTGGCCGAGGTCATGCTGACCGCCAACACGGTGAAGTATGCCGAGCGTCACCTGCGCGAGTGGATGCGCCCGCGCTCGCGCTTCGTGGGCATGAACCTGTTCCCGGCCACCGCCAAGGTGCACTACCAGCCAAAGGGGGTGGTCGGCATCATCGCGCCGTGGAACTACCCCTTCAACCTGGCGATCTCGCCGCTCGCCTCGGCGCTGGCGGCGGGCAACCGGGCGATGATCAAACCGTCCGAACACACGCCCGAGACCTCGGCGCTGATGGCCGAGATGATGGCCGAGCTGTTTCCGGCCGATGAGGTCAGCGTTTGGCAGGGCGGGCCCGATGTCGGCGCCGCCTTCGCCTCGCTGCCGCTCGACCACCTGCTGTTCACCGGCGGCACCGAGATCGGACGCAAGGTCTACGAGGCGGCGGCGCACAACCTGGTGCCCGTTACGCTCGAGCTGGGCGGCAAGTCGCCCGCGATCATCGGCGAGGACTATCCGATCGACGCCGCGGCGGTGAAGATCATGTCGGGCAAGTGGCTCAACGCGGGCCAGACCTGCATCGCCACCGATTACGTCATGGTGCCCGAGGGCAAACTGGATCGGTTCGTCGAGGCCGCCACGGCGGCGACGGCGGAACTCTACCCCAGGATCGAGGACAATCCGGACTACACGGCGATCAACAACGAGGGCCACGCCAAGCGGCTGCGTAGCTATCTCGACGACGCACGCGCGAAAGGCGCCGAGATCGTCGAGATCAACCCGGCGGGCGAGCCGCTGCCGAAGGACGGGCGCAAGATGGCGCCGACGCTCGTGCTGGGCGCCGACGAGAGCATGAAGGTGCTGCAGGACGAGATGTTCGGGCCGATCATGGCGGTGAAGCCGTACAAGACGCTCGACGAGGCGATCGACTACGTCAACGACCACGACCGGCCACTCGCGCTCTACTATTTCGACCGCGACCGGCGGCGCACCCGCAAGGTGCTCGAGCGCACGACCTCGGGGGGCGCCGCGATCAACGAGACCGTGTTCCACTTCGCGGTCGACAGCCTGCCCTTCGGCGGCGTCGGGCCGTCGGGGCTGGGCGGCGCCGTGCATGCGCGCGAGGGGTTCGAGACCTTCTCGCACAAGAAGAGCATGTTCTATCAGAGCCGGATCAACGGCGCGTTCCTGCTGCGCCCGCCCTTCGGCAAGCTCACCGAGATGGTGCTCAAGGCGCTGAGCTGAGAGGTGTTGCCTCTGGCGGAAGGGAATCAAGTCGAGCCAAGGACTTGAGCGCGGCTGTGGAAAGATCGGTGGATGATTCGATGACGGGATGTGACCAAACCCGTTGAATATCCACAAGAAATCGGCCCGATGTGAATAACATTTCGTTGCATTCGGCCTGAACCGGGCGGACCATTTATGCGGCTCGTCAGAGTCGCGTCGGGCTGGCCCTCGGGGCCATTCGGGTTCTCCCGGACGGTTTCCAGCCGGCCTGTCACGGGCCGCGACGCCGCCTCGGCGGTCGAGCGGTCCACGCCGGCCACGCCGCGCACCGGAGTCTCCGGTCGGTCGCGGCGGCGGACGGCGGTCCGGCACGGCGCGCGTGCCGCGCTGGCTTGGGGTCCGCCCCGGCCGGCGGCGAGCGCCGGGGCCGCGGGACGGCCTTCGCAAGGAGGCGCGGTTTCGCGGGGAAGCGCGTCCGCTCTGCCCGGGAGGACGCGCGACGCGGGTCGCGGCGAATGGCGGGCCACAAGGGCGCCGGTGCGGTGGATCGCGCCTCACGCACGGCACCCGAGGCGTCAGGGTGTGTCCCCGTCCGGGGACCAGCGCGGGCTCACGCCAGCGCCCCTGACGCCTCTGCCGTTTGCGGGCCCTGCTTCCTCGGGCTTCTGCTTTCTTGTGCGGCCGCGGCGTCATAGGTTGAGCCCATCAGCCAACCGGAGGCGCGCCATGGCGATCCTGTCGATCCAGTCGAGCGTCAGCTACGGCCGCGTGGGCAACCGCGCGGCGGTGTTCGCGCTCGAGCGCATGGGCCGCGAGGTCTGGCCGGTCGACACGGTGCGCTTCTCCAACCATCCCGCCTATGGCGGCCACCGCGGCGAGGTGCTGGGGCCGCGCGCGGTGCGCGCGCTGCTCGACGGCATCGCCGAACGCGGCGTGCTCGGCGAATGCGAGGCGGTGCTGTCGGGCTATCTGGGCGATCCGCTGACCGCCGACGAGGTGGGACACGCGGTCGACGCGGTGAAGGTCGCCAATCCGGACGCGCGCTATATGCTCGACCCGGTGATGGGGGAGCCGCGCGGCGGCCTTTACGTCCGGCCGGGCATCCCCGAGGCGATCCGCGACCACCTGCTGCCTCGCGCCGATATCGTCGTACCCAACGTTTTCGAGGCGGCGATGCTCGCGGGCGTGGCCTGGGACGGGGACGATGCCATGGCGACCGCGCGCGCGGCGGCGGACGCGCTGCTGGCGCGCGGGCCGTCGCTGGTGGTCGTCACGGGCATCGAGGACGCCCGCGGCCGGGAGATCACCTCGCTCGCGGCCTCGGGGTCGGGCGGGTGGCGCGCCTCTTGCCCGAAGGTCGACGTGCCGACCTACGGTGCCGGCGACGCCTTCTCGGCGGTACTGCTGGCGCGACTCCTCGACGGTGACGCGCCCGAGGCAGCGCTGTCCCATGCTGTGGGGGCGCTCCATGCGGTGATCGAGGCGACCGCCCGGCTGGACCTCGACTATCTGGCGCTGGTGCCGGCACAGGCGGCACTCGTAGAGCCGCCGCAGCCTCTCGCCGCCGCGCGCCCGGCATGAAACCATCGCGACGACGCGTTCTGCCGGTCCGGGTCTGGAACCGCCGGGCGCTTTGTGATCGTATGGCGCCCGTTCGTGCCATCCGCCAACAACAAGACCCGCTTCGGGGATGGACCTCATACTCTTTCTCAAAGGCATCGGCGTCGGCTTCGTGATCGCCGCACCGGTGGGTCCCGTGGGATTGCTGTGCGCCCACCGCACCTTGCACAACGGGATAGCGTCGGGCCTGTGGTCCGGATTCGGTGCGGCGGTGGCCGACGCGATCTTCGGCGTGATCGCCGCCTTCGGCCTGTCCTTCATCGCGCATCTGATGCTGGAGCACGAAACCTGGATGCGCCTGGGCGGCGGCGTGATCCTGCTCGTGATCGGCGCCGTGACCATCACCAAGCACTTGACCGCCACGCCCGAGACCGTGATCCGTCACAATCCGATCAGCGACTCGGTTTCGACCTTCGTCCTGACCATCACCAACCCGATCACGATCCTGAGCTTCGCTCCGGTCTTCGCCGCTGCCGACGCGGTGGTGGCACCGGGTGAGTTGGTACGCGCCTGGACGCTGATCGTCGGCGTGTTCCTGGGTTCGGCACTGTGGTGGTCGGTCCTGTGCGCCGGGGCGAGCGTGTTCCGCGGCGCGGTGAGCGATGAGAACGCGGACTGGATCGGCCGCATCTCGGGAGTGCTCATCGTGGTCGCGGGTGCGCTGGTGATCATCTCGGTCACCCCCTGGGGCCGCGCGCTGTTCGGCATCGCCGACCGGATGTCCCAGGCGAGCCCGAACTGAGGCGGGTTCACCGGCCGCGACGCCCGAGTCCCTCGAGCCGGCCCAGCCATCGCCCGGCCTTGGGTTCGTCCATCGCACCGACCGACCCGACCAGGGTCGAGCGTACCGGCGCAATGCCCGCGAAACGCAGGATGTTGCGCTCGAGGTTACGCAGGCCGTGGGCGAGAAACCAGACGCGGTAGACCAGCGCCGGCATGCCCATGGTGACGACGACGCGGGCCGAGCGGCCGGTCAGATTCCGACGCGGCCAGCGGCCCTCGGCGCGGTCCACGGTGAAGGCAGGTCGGAAGAGTTGCTCGAGGAAGCCCTTGAGCAGCGCCGGCATGGCGCCGAGCCACAGCGGGTAGACCAAGACCAGGTGGTCCGCCCAACGGACCGCCTCCTGGGCCTCCGCGACGGCGGGGGGCGGAGCGCCTTCCTCGAAGTCCCGCGCCGTGCGCAGGAGCGGGAAGTTCAGCGCGGCCACCTCGACCCGTCGCACCTCATGTCCGGCCGCGGCGGCGCCCGCCGCATAAGCGTCGGCGAGGGCGTGGCACAAGTGTCCGCGCGCGGGATCGGGATGCCCCTGGATCAGGGTGACGCGCCGCGCCATGCCGAGCCAGAGCCCGGCCGCCCGGTCAGGCGGCCTTCTTCATGTAGCTGGCCAGCAGGGTCTCGGCGATCTGCACGGTGTTGAGCGCGGCGCCCTTGCGCAGGTTGTCCGACACCACCCACATGCCGAGGCCGTTTTCGACCGTCGGATCGCGGCGGATGCGCGAGACGTAGACCGCGTCCTCGCCCGCCGCCTCGACCGGCGTGACGTAGCCCTGGTCGGCACGATGGTCGACCACGGTGACGCCCGGCGCATTGGAAAGCGCCTCGCGCGCGGCCGCTTCGTCGATCGGACGCTCGAACTCGACCTCCACCGCTTCGCCGTGGCTGACGAAGACCGGGATGCGCACGCAGGTGGCGAACACCTTGATCGCGGGGTCGAGGATCTTCTGGGTCTCGACCACCATCTTCCATTCCTCCTTGGTCGACCCGTCGTCCATGAAGGTGTCGATATGGGGAATGGCGTTGAACGCGATCTGCTTGGTGAACTTGTCTGGCTTGGGCTCCTCGCCGTTGTAGATGCCGCGCGTCTGGTTGAACAGCTCGTCCATGGCGTCCTTGCCCGAGCCGGAGGTGGACTGATAGGTGGCCACCGAGACGCGTTTGATGCCGGCCAGATCGTGCAGCGGCTTGAGCGCCACGACCATCTGGATGGTCGAGCAATTCGGGTTGGCGATGATGTTCTTCTTGGTGTAGCCGGCGATCGCGCCGGCGTTCACCTCGGGCACCACCAACGGCACGTCCGGGTCCATGCGGAAATAGGACGTGTTGTCGATGATCACGCAGCCCGTCGCGGCGGCCTTGGGCGCGTATTCGGCCGAAACGCTTGCGCCCGGCGAGGACAGCGCGATGTCGACCTTGGAGAAGTCGAACTCGTCGAGCGCCTCGACGGTCAGCTCGCGCTCGCCCATGGTCACCGTCTTGCCCTTCGAACGCGCCGAGGCCACGGCATGGACCTCGTCGGCGGGGAAGTTGCGCTCGTGAAGGATGTTGAGGATTTCGCGGCCCACATTGCCCGTGGCGCCGACGACGGCGACCTTGACGCCCATGACACTCGCCTTTCCGTGCTGTCTTTGCGCCCTCGGCGGGCGCGTTTATGATCGGGATGACAGTACAGAAACCTATTGCGGGCGCGAAGAAATTCAAGCCGCGCCTTAGAGGGAGGAACGCGATGAGCAAGTCGATCACCACCTATCGCGACTTCTGGCCCTACTACCTGCAGGAACACGTCAAGCCGACGACCCGGTACCTGCACTTCTTCGGCACCTCGCTGGGCGTCGCGATCCTAGCCTATGCGCTGGCGACGCAGAGCTGGTGGCTCGTTTTGGTGGCGCTGGTCATGGGCTATCTCTGGGCCTGGATCGGCCACTTCTTCGTCGAGAAGAACCGGCCGGCCACCTTCACCTACCCGTTCTGGTCGTTCTTATCCGACTTCCGCATGCTCGGCTTCTGGCTCGTCGGCAGGCTCGAACGCGAGTATGAACGCCATCAGGTGCGCACCGGCTGACGCGGCCGACATTCACATCACATGAGGGGTGGGCGCGCGAACCGCCCCGAAAGGAGGACGTATGTCCGAGATCATCCTGCACCACTACCCGGAATCGCCTGTGGCCGAGAAAATCCGCACGGTCCTCGGCCACAAGGGGCTCGCCTACCGCTCGGTCAAGACGCCGCGGATCATGCCCAAGCCGGATCTCGTGGCGCTGACCGGCGGCTACCGCAAGGCTCCGGTAATGCAGGTGGGCGCGGACATTTTCTGCGACAGCGCGCTGATCGCGCGCGAGCTGGAACGGCGCCATCCCGAGCCGACCCTGTTCCCCGGCGGCAGCGAGGGCTTGAGCGCGGCGCTGGCCTTCTGGTCGGACCGCGAGCTGTTCACCGCCGCGGTGAATGTCGGCTTTGCCTACATGGCGCCGCACATGCCCAAGGAGTTTCTCGAGGACCGCTCCATGTTCCGCGGCGAGGGCGGGCCCGAGCTGACCCCCGAATTGATGAAGAAGATCCTGCCGCGCTCGCGGGACCAGCTCTGGGCGCATGCGGCGTCGATCGACGCTCAGCTGTCGGACGGCCGCACGTTCCTGCTCGGCAGCCAGCCGGGCCTGACCGACTTCGCGGCGTACCACCCGTTGTGGTTCGTGCAGCGCGGCGCGGAGGACGAGTTCCGCACGCTCGCCGCCGCGATGCAGACCCTGACACCTTGGATGAACCGGATCGCGGCCATCGGGCATGGCGACCCGGAGAAGATGGACGCCGCGGAGGCGATCGAGATCGCCAAGGCGGCCGAGCCCGACCCGGCCTGCGCGCCCGAACACGCCGACCCGGCTGGGCTGAAGCCGGGCGCACGCGTGTCGGTCACGCCGGAGGACACCGGCAAGGTGCCGGTCGAGGGCGATCTGGTGGCTGCCGACGCCCGCCGGATCGCCATTTCCCGCACCGACGAGCGTGCGGGCAACGTGGTGGTTCATTTCCCGCGCGCGGGATTCGTGGTCAAGTCGCTCTGAGGTGGCGACTGGCACCGCAACGCGCGCGATCATTTCGACGGGGCGGGGTTGCACCAAGAGCCGTGAGGCCGAGACCGTAGGCGCACGCATGCGCGGCCGGTGGGTGGCCCGCTCCGCCCTGCTGCTCGGCCGGCGTGGACGCCTGCTGGCTGTCCGGATTCGTCGACGGGTCGGTCGCCACGGTTATGCCGTCCTTGTCGGCCGACCGATGGCCGGCGCATGCGGCGAAGACGATACCCGGAACCGCAGCCAGCACGAGGGCGAGGATCGTCGTCCTGATGGTCCGCATCGGAAACCTCCCGACGATCGACGGTGGATCAATGACAGGTCCCGGCCGCAGGCGTTGGCGAATCACGATTTCCCTCCCTGCCTGCCGTGGTGGCCGCCCCCGGCATGACCGCGGAGCAGCGCGACGACGTCCGCGTCGTCGAGCTGCCGGAAATCGAGATAGTGCATGCCGATGGCGTGGAAGGGCTCGGGCGTCGCCAGGCACACGACCTCGTCGACCACCGAGCGCAGCGCCTCCACCGTCTCGGCGGGGGCGATGGGGATCGCGAGCGTGCGCCGGCGGGGCCACCGCCGGCGCAGAGCACTGAGCGCCGCACGCACGGTCGCGCCGGTCGCGATACCGTCGTCGACCACGATCGCGGTGGCACCCGCAATCTCGACCGGCGCGCGTCCCTCGAGATAGAGACCGCGCCGCCGCTCGATTTCCTCGAGCTGCTCGGCCGTTGCTTGCGCGAGATATTCGTCGGAGACGCGAGCGATCCGGCGCACGTCCTCGTTGACCACCAGTTCCGGATGGTCGCCGTCGCCGACCGCGCCGATGGCGAGCTCGGGCTGCGACGGCGCGCCGATCTTACGCACCAGCACGACATCGAGCGGCGCGCCGAGCGCGCGGGCGATTTCCGCACCCACGGGAACGCCGCCACGCGGCAGAGCGAGCACCACAGGCCGCTCGTAGTTCCGTGTGGCCAGCCGCTCGGCGAGCAGCCGGCCCGCGGCCGTGCGGTCGGCAAAGACCCGCTCCGCGCTCACGGTGGGCCGCCCGGCAGATGGCGCCCGAACCGGTCCCCGGCAGCGTCGACGACCCGGTCGAGCGTGCCCGGCTGCTCGAATACGGGAATGGTGCCGTCCACGATCAACAGGTCGTGCTCGCCGGTGCGCATGTCGCGCGCCCGCTCGTCGAGCGACACCACCGCGTCGCCTGGGCCGCGTGCGTCCATCGGGACCGCGGGGCGCCCTTCGAGCCGGTGGGAGCCGACGGCAACGGGGGTGTTGTCTTCGCGCATGGCTTCATGATCCTCTCGATGACGCGACAGGTCTTTGACCGGCATCAATCGCGCACGGACGCGTTGGCGCGTGTACTTTGTCCAGCCGACAACCCCTTACCGGTAGCGATGGCGACGATGAGCCATGATCGGACACGCGCAGAAGCCCGGCCGACGGCGGAGGTCCCGCTGCGCGACAAGGTCGCCTTCCTCGCCTCGCCCGACGCCCATGCCGGCGCCGAGGTGGAGACGCGCGAGACCCACATGTCCTGGGTCTTCCTGGCCGGTGAGCGCGCCTACAAGCTCAAGAAGCCGGTCACCTACAACTACCTGGACTTCTCGACGCTCGCCGCGCGCGAGGCCGACTGCCGCACCGAGCTTCGCCTCAACCGGCGGCTGGCCCCTTGGGTCTATCTGGAGGTCGCGCCGTTGACCGTCAGGCCGGACGGCGGGCTCGAGATCGGCGGAGAGGGTGCGGTCGCCGACTGGCTGGTGGTCATGGCGCGGGTGCCCGAGGACGCAATGCTCGACCGCGCCATCGAGCGCGGCGATGTGACGCGGCGCGACATCGACGCCGTGGCAGGGCTGCTGGCGAGTTTCTACCGCTCGGCGGAGCCTGCGGACGTGACGCCGGACGACCATGTCTCGCAGTTCGTCCGCGAGCACGAAGCCAACCGGGCGATGCTGACCGACCCGCGCTTCGACCTGCCGCATGGGACGCGCGACGCGGCGCTCGACGCGGTCGCCGCGTTACTCGACGCCGAGCCGGGACCGCTGGCCGAGCGCGCCCGGGCCGGCCGCATTGTCGACGGCCATGGGGATTTGCGGCCCGAGCATGTCTGCCTCTCGGACCCGCCGACGATCATCGACTGCCTGGAGTTCAATCGCCCGCTGCGCCTTGTCGACCCGTTCGACGAGCTGGCCTTCCTCGGCATGGAGTGCGCGCGGCTGGGCGCGGACTGGATCGGGCCGGCGCTCATCGCGGACTGCGCGGCGGCGCTGGACGACCGGCCGTCCGATCGGCTGATCGCGTTCTACACGGTCTACCGGGCCTGCGTGCGCGCCCGGCTGGCGCTGGCGCACCTGACCGAGGACGAGGTGCGCGAATCGGACAAGTGGGAGCCCCGGGCGCGGGCCTATCTGGCGCTCGCGGCGGACGCGGCGCAACGGGCAACCACAGGGTGAGCGCGCCGTCCAGGTTCCTCACCCTTCGCCTTCGAGCAGCTCGACCAGCGAGCCGCCCTCGTGGCAACGGCGGATGGCCTCGGCGAACAGCGGCGCGGCGCTGACGACCTCGAGCCGCCGTTCGACGAGCGCGGGGTCGAGCCGGAACGGCGGCACCGTATCGGTGACCATCAGCCGGGCCAGCCGCTCGTCATCCACGGCCTCGGCCGCCTTGCCCGTGAACAGGCCGTGGGCGGCCAGCGCCCAGACGGCGCGCGCGCCCTGCGCCAGGCACGCCTCGGCCGCGCGCACCATGGTGCCGCCCGACGAGATCAAATCGTCGACGACCAGCACGGTGGCATCCTCGACCTCGCCGACCAGCAGGTTGCCGCTGACCGTCCCGCCGGAGCGCCGCTTCTCCATGAAGGCCTGCCCGACCGTGCGACCCAGCATCGGCTCGAGGGTCTCGCGGAAGAGCTGGGCGCGCTTGACCCCGCCGGGGTCGGGCGATGCGACCACGATCGTCCCCTCGCCGAGATCAGGCAGCAGGTGACGGGCGAACAGGCGGCGCGTGTCCAGATGGTGGGTCCGGCAGCGGAAGGCGTTCTGGAAGGCGACGATGTTGTGGACCTCGAGCGTCATGACCGCGTCGGCGCCGACGGCCTCGAAGAGCTGTGCGACGTAACGGGTGGCGACGGGGTCGCGCGGCTTGGTCTGGCGGTCCTTGCGGGCGTAAGCGAGGTAGGGCACGACAGCCGTGACCCGCGCCGCGCCGCCCTCGCGCAGCGCGCCCAGGAAGAACAGGAGGCGGACGAGCTTGTCGTTGCCGCTCTCCTCCGGCCCGCCGTGCAGGCTCTGGATCACGTAGGCATCCGAGCCGCGCACGCTTTCGAGCGGACGCGCCTTGTGCTCGCCGTCCTCGAACGCGCGCTCTTCGTGCTCGGCGAGCGGCATGCCCAGCGCGTCGGCGACGCGCACGCCGAACTCGCGGCTGACCTCGAGTGCGAACAGCTTCATGGGTGGGACTATAGATGGCGCGCGCCCGGCACGCGATGGGTGCCGGGCGCGCGGTCCCTACTCCGCCTGCTTCGACAGCTCGCGCAGCAGCGCGTCGCCCATGGTCGCGGTCGAGACCTTGCCCATGCCGTCCTGCATGATGTCGGCGGTGCGCATGCCGGCGGCGAGGACGTTCTGGACCGCGTGCTCGATCAGCTCGGCGTCCTCGGGCTGGTCGAAGGAGTAGCGCAGCGCCATGGCGAAGCTCAGCAGCATGGCGAGCGGGTTGGCGAGGCCCTGGCCGGCGATGTCGGGCGCCGAGCCGTGCACCGGCTCGTAAAGCGCGTGGCGCCGGCCGGTGTCCGGGTCCTGCGCGCCGAGCGACGCCGAGGGCAGCATGCCGATCGAGCCGGTCAGCATCGCCGCCTCGTCGGACAGGAGGTCGCCGAAGAGATTGTCAGCGAGGATCACGTCGAATTGTTTCGGCCAGCGCACGAGCTGCATGGCGCAGTTGTCGGCCAGGATGTCTTGGTAGTCGAGGTCCGGGAACTCCTCGCGCGCCACGCGCTGGGCGACGCGCCGCCACAGCACGCCCGATTCCATCACGTTCGATTTCTCGGCCGAGTGCAGCTTGCCCGAACGCTTGCGCGCCAGCTCGCCGGCGACGCGCACCACGCGCTCGATCTCGGGCGAGGTATAGACCTGGTTGTCGTAGCCGCGCTGGGTGCCGTCGGGCAGGTCGTCGATGCCGCGCGGCGTGCCGAAATAGACGCCGCCGGTGAGCTCGCGCACGATCAGGATGTCGAGGCCCGCGACGAACTCGCGCTTGAGCGGCGAGGCGTCGGCGAGCGCGTCGAACACGACGGCCGGGCGGAGATTGGCGAACAGGTCCATCTCCTTGCGCAGGCGCAGCAGACCCGCCTCGGGCCGGTGCTCGCGCGGCACGTCGTCCCATTTGGGCCCACCGACCGCACCGAACAGCACCGCGTCGGCATCCATCGCGTCGGCCATGGTCTCGTCGGTCAGCGAGACGCCGTGGGCGTCGTAGCAGGCGCCGCCGACCAGGCCCTCCTTGACGTCGAAGGAGACGGCGCGGTGACCGGCGAACCAGTCGACCACGCGGTAGACCTGCGCCATCACCTCGGGGCCGATGCCGTCGCCCGGCAGGGCGAGCAGTTTCCTGTTCGCTGTCACGATTCTCGATCCTCCGTTCGGGAGCGGCCCGCGCTCACGCCTCGCGCCAAAGCCAGGGCTGCGAGGTGCGCTGCCTGGCCTCGAAGCTGTCGATTTCCGCCGCCTTCTTCAGGGTCAGCCCGATGTCGTCGAGCCCCTCGAGCAGGCAGTGCTTGCGGAAGGGGTCGATCTCGAAGGCGACGGTGTCGCCGTTGGCGCGGGTGATGGTCTGGGCCTCCAGGTCGACCGTCATGCGGCATGTGTTGTGGCCCTGGGCGTCGTCCATCAGCGCGGCGACCTGCTCCTCGGGCAGGCGGATGGGCAGGATGCCGTTCTTGAAGCAGTTGTTGTAGAAGATGTCGGCGAAGCTGGGCGCGATGACGCAGCGGATGCCGAAGTCGAGCAGCGCCCAGGGCGCGTGCTCGCGCGACGAACCGCAGCCGAAATTGTCGCCGGCGACCAGAATCTCGGCGTTGCGATAAGGTTCGCGGTTGAGCACGAAATCCGGAACCTCTGCCCCCTCGGGCGTGAAGCGCATCTCGTCGAACAGGTGTCGGCCGAGACCGGTACGCTTGATCGTCTTCAGGAACTGCTTGGGAATGATCATGTCGGTGTCGACATTGATCATGTCCAAGGGCGCGGCGATGCCGGAAAGGCGGGTGAATTTCTGCATGGGCCGGGTGCTGGCTGGCGGTTGGTCGGACAACGGTGCCGTCCTTTAGCACGGCGGCCACGGATGCGCCAATGCGGGGCGCATCGCAACATAAGCGTTGCGAGCCGCACCGGAGCGGTGGAAACTGCCGGGCGAGGGAGGGTACCGATGGCCAGACATGTGATCGGACGTCAAGAGGATTGCGACGTGGTGGTGCAGGACCCTTCGGTCTCGCGTCGACACGCCGAAGCCGAGGAAAACGGCATGGGGGAAATACGGGTCACCGACTTGGGATCGGCCAACGGCACCTACGTCCTGGAGGGCGGCCGGTGGGTCCAGGTCGAGACGACGACCGTGAATGCGCGTACGCCGATCCGGCTGGGTGACATGGAGACGACGCTCGAGCGGCTGATCCCGGCGCTGGCCCAGGACGAGCGCACGCAGGCGCTGCGGAACCCCGTGTACGACAACGCCGCGGGACCCGTCCACGCGCCCGGCGACGAACGTCGCGAGGCGCCGGCGGGCGGGATGGGCCCCGCCGCACCGGCGCCGCCTCAACTCGCCGACCCCAATCTGGCGCTGCGCTACGATGCGAACAAGAAGAGCACGCTGATCGCTTATCTGCTGTGGTTTTTCCTGGGGCCGCTCGGCATCCACCGATTCTACCTCGGTGCGACCGGAACGGGGGTCGCGCAGCTGCTGATCTGGGTGTTCGGGATCCTGCTCCTGTTCGCCTACCTGCTCGGCCTGATCCTGCTCATCCCGTTGGGCATCTGGCTGCTGGTGGACGCATTCCTCATCCCAGGCATGATCGCCAGGCACAACAACGACCTGATCCACCGGCTCAACACCGGTCAGATGGCGTGATCCGAGCCACGATCTGACGGCCGAACGCCGCTCCACTTTGCGCCGGCACGCCCCGGAGGACGTGGCGAGGGGCGCTCAGAGCCTGTGAATGAATTGGGAAACGGTCTGCGTCGTT
>CAZMTC010000064.1:0-15249 GCA_964569105.1 uncultured Alphaproteobacteria bacterium
CACCCACATCCTGGCCTTCGAGGGCGACAGCCGCGTGGTCTGGTTCGAGGGCAACTTCCAGGATTACGAGGAGGACAAGAAGGCACGGCTGGGCGAGGAGGCGGTGCAACCGCACCGCATCAAATACAAGCCGATGCCCAAGATGTGACCGTCCGACGGTGCGGCAGTCCGATGGGCACCCCCGAGAAGCCACCCATCTTCGGCCCCGCCGGTGCTTCGCTCAGGTCTGTTGCCGCTGTTGCGCTTCGATCTGCGCGATCTTTTCCTCCAGGGCGGCGATGAGTCCGTCCACGGTGCCACCGTGCCGCTTGATGACGGAGCGGAACTCGTCGCGCTGGGTGATCCGCAGCGAGATGTTCTCGACGCGCAGGTCGACTACCTTCGGTCCGTCGGGCGTCTCCACCAACTCCCAGTCGAGCCGGGTTTTTTGGCCCTCGGGGGGTACGATCACGCTCGAGACCATATATCGGTCTCCGCCAACCTCGCGCGCGCCGGTGATTCTGAATTCCTCCCCGGCGTACTTGTTGAGCTGGATCGTGTAGAACTTGATCACGTAACGCTGGAAGACCTCCAGGAACTCCTTGCGCTTTTCGGCGTCGTCCTTCGGCCAGCGCGGGCCGAGAACGAAGCGGCCAATCTGCTCGATCGCGAAGTGCCGCTCGAAGATCTGACGAAACTGCTGCTCGCGCTTGTCGATGTCGTCGACCCGGTCGAGCACATCGAGCGCATTATTGGCCATGGTCTCGATGGTTGCCTCGGCCTGGTCCACGCTCGCGCGGGCCGGGCCGGTTACGGAAAACGCCATTATCAGCGCGGCGGCTAAAGCCGCGAGCGGCGTCACTCGCAGCCAAATTCGGTCCATCATGGAGGCTCTCCCTGACGCTAGATCGCAGTTCGACTGCAATTGTGGTGCGCCCGCCCCCCCGCAAGGGCGCCGGAATTTGGGCACGCGGCCCGACTGGTCATTAGTTGATCGTGGGAACCGGAATGTCCACCACCGCGCCATTCAGGATCTCGCTCTCCCGATTCTGCCTGTAGAGGCTACGGATCGTGGCATAGAAGTCGAGCGACGTCTTCTCGATGTCCTCCAGCTCCTCGATGTTGCGAGAGCGCGTGTCGATGCCATCGACCGTGTTGGCGGCGAACCGCTCCGGCGCTCCCACGCCGTTGTTTGCGGCGACATAGGTGAGCGGATTCATGAACGTGTCGGCGACCAAGCCCACCGTGTCACGGACGTTGGAGGGGCCGAGCAGCGGCAGCATCAGATAGGGGCCCGAATCGACCCCCCAGACCGCGAGCGTCTGGCCGAAATCCTCGGAATGGCGCTCGAGCCCATACTCCGCCGCGACGTCGAACAGGCCGAAGAAGCCCGCGGTCGAGTTGACGAAGAACCGCACCGCCGTTTCCGCGGCACGGCCGCCTTCTCCCTGCAACACGTCGTTGATGAAGATCACCGGCGACTCGACGTTGTTCAGGAAGTTGCGGAGGCTGTCGCGGGCGTCGGCGGGCAACGCCGAGCGGTAGCCCCGGGCGACCGGCTCGAGCACGGCGTCGTCGACCGCCATGTTGAACGCGAAGATATCGCGGTTGGTCGGCTCGAGAGGGTCGTTGATCTCCTCGAACTCGGCCAGCTCGATCGGATCTTCCGGCGGCGTCGCACAGCCCGCCACCAGGGTCAAACAGAGCATGGCGCCGCCGAGGCGAGCCACTCGTTTCGCAGCGTCCGTTGTCATGAATGAAGCCATCGTTATTGGTCCGAGATGATGCTTTCCGCGCAAGCAGACGGCCGGTCCTTCACCCCTCGCAAGCTTCCGGCATCTTCGCCACCGCGTCGGTGCCGTCTCGCTCGTCGCGGAATTCTGCCTGTTCGCCTAACCCCACTCCCAGATCCGCCTCGGCCCGACCTCTGGCCGGCGACTTCCCCTCGTTCCTTCGGTCCGCCCGGTTGCGCCATGCTTGGCGCTCCGAACCCTATTCTTGGTGTCGCGCGTGCACCGTTCCGGTCCGCCCGCACGGTCGCGCCTGCCACTGCATCTTACCGCAACACTTTACGCGAAATCCGTAAAAAGGAGTTAAACCGGGTACCACAAGGTCCCCGGGGTTTCCAGCGTCATGCTGGGTGGCCCGCTTGCGGCCCGGGTGCTGTTGCAGAAATGCCGCAAGCGTGGGGCCCGCTCCGATTCGGTTGAAACCGGCGCGCGTGTGACAGCAGGCGTGGGGCGCGTGGGCCACGTCCCACCGATGCCCACTTGCATCAAACATAAAAATATCTTTATATCTTGATGCTTGAGTTCGACTCCTGAGTGTCTTGGGAAGACGGAGGCCGACCGACGATGGACGAATTGCTCGCAGCGCTGCGCGCCGCCGCCGAGCCCACGAGGCTGCGGTTGCTGGCGCTGTGCGCGCATGCCGAGCTGAGCGTGAGCGAGCTGACCCAGATCATGGGCCAGAGCCAGCCGCGCGTGTCGCGGCACCTGAAACTGTTGTGCGAAGCCGGGTTGATCGACCGGTTCCGCGAAGGCACCAACGCCTTCTACCGGCTGGCAGGCACCGGCCGCGCGGCCGAGGTCGCACGCAATCTGGTCGATTCCATTCCCACGGACGATCAAACGCTGGCTCTGGATCTCGGACGACTCGAAGCGATTCGGCGCGAGCGCGCCCAGGCGGCGGCCGAGTACTTCCGCAAGAACGCCCAGGAGTGGGACGCCATCCGCTCGCTCTACATCGCCGAGAAGGAGGTCGAGCGTGCGCTGATGCAGCTGCTGCCCGAGGACGGGCTGCACGATGTCCTCGACATCGGTACCGGCACCGGCCGTATTCTGGAACTGGTGTCAGCGCGCACCGAGCGTGCCGTGGGTATCGACATGTCGCGCGAGATGCTGGCGGTCGCGCGCGCCAACCTGGAAAAGGCGGGCATTCGCAACGGCGCCGCGCGGTTGGGCGACATGTATGCGCTGCCGTGGCCCGCCGCGAGCTTCGACGCGGTGACCATTCACCAAGTGCTCCATTTCGCAGAGGAGCCGTCCGACGCGATTGCCGAGGCCGCGCGGGTGCTCCGCCCGGGCGGCAGGCTGGTCGTGGTCGACTTCGCGCCCCACGACCGAGAGGAGCTGCGCGAGGTGCACAAGCACCGCCGGCTCGGATTCGACGACGCCGAGGTTCAGCGCTGGTACCGCGCCGCCGGTCTGACGGCCGGCCCGGTCGTGCGCCTGCCCGGCGACCCGCTAACCGTATGCCTATGGCCAGGGACGCGCGACGCCGTGCCAAAGCACGCCGGCGGCGCCGCAGCCCGGGCCGCGGAGGGACGCGCATGACGACGATGACGAAACCGCTCGCACCGATGCTGACCTTTCCGCGCCGCGCGGACCTCAAAGTCAGCTTCGAGTTCTTCCCGCCCAAGACCGAGAAGATGGAGGAACAGCTGTGGCAGGCCATCGAGCGCCTGACCCCGCTGGACCCTGCCTTCATGTCGGTAACCTACGGCGCGGGCGGGACGACGCGCGAGCGCACCCACAATACGGTAACGCGCATGCGCGAGGAAACCTCGGTTCCGGTGGCCGCGCATCTGACCTGCGTCGGCGCGCGCCGCTCCGACATCGACAATGTCGCGCGGCGCTATTGGGAAGCCGGTATCCGCCATATCGTCGCGCTGCGCGGCGACCCGCCCGAGGAGATGGAGCGCTACGAGCCGACCCCCGGCGGATACCCCTTCGCCGCCGACCTGGTCGAGGGACTCAAGCGCGTCGCCGACTTCGAGATCTCGGTCGCCTGCTATCCCGAGACCCATCCCGAGGCACGCTCGTCCCAGGCGGACCTGGACAACCTCAAGCGCAAGGTCGACGCCGGCGCCTCGCGCGCCATCGGCCAGTTCGTGTTCGAGCCCGAGGTCTTCCTGCGCTTTCGCGACAAGGCGGTCGCCGCGGGCATCGATGTTCCGATCGTGCCGGGCATCATGCCGGTGACCAACTTTGCCGGCCTGGTACGCTTCGCCAAGGGGTGCGGGGCCAACGTCCCGCCATGGCTCGCCGAGCTGTTCGAGGGGCTGGACGAGGACCCGGCCACGCGCCGACTGGTCGCCGCTTCGGTGGCAGCCGAGCAGTGCCGCGTGCTGCAGGATCACGGGATCGACCATTTCCATTTCTACACTCTCAATCGCGCCGAGCTGACATACGCCATTTGCCACATCCTGGGCATGCGGCCCGAGCCCGCGCCCAAGGTCGAGCGCAGGGAGGCCTCCTGAGATGAGCAACATCGAAATCGCCCGCCTGGCGGAGCGCCGCCGGGCGTTCGAGGCGCTGATGGAGCGGCGCATCGTGCTGCTCGACGGCGCCATGGGCACGATGGTCCAGAACGAGAAGCTCGACGAGGCCGGCTTCCGCGGTGAGCGGTTCAAGGACCACGGCCACGATCTGCGCGGCGACGCCGACGCGCTCAACCTGTCGCAGCCCGAGGTGATCCGCAGCATTCATGACGGCTTCCTGGCCGCGGGCGCCGACGTGATCCAGACCAACACCTTCAATTCCACGCGCATCGCCCAGGCGGACTACGGCCTCGAGGAGATGGTGCCCGAGATCAATCGCGAGGGCGCGCGAATCGCACGCGAGGCTGCCGACGCTGCAGAAGCCGAGGATGGCGAGCCGCGCTTCGTCGCCGGCGCCATGGGCCCGACCAACCGCACCGCCTCGATCTCGCCCGACGTGGAGAACCCGGGCTACCGCAACACCAGCTTCGACGAGCTGCGCGAGGCCTACGGCGAAGCGGCGCGCGGCCTGCTCGAGGGCGGCGCCGACATGCTGCTGATCGAGACGGTGTTCGACACCCTCAACGCCAAGGCGGCGATCTTCGCCATCCTCGAGCTCGGCGACGAGTTGGGCGGCGAGGTCCCGATGATGGTCTCGGGCACGATCACCGACCTCTCGGGGCGCAATCTCTCGGGCCAGACGGTCGAGGCATTCTGGAATTCGGTGCGCCACGCGCATCCCGTGACGATCGGGCTGAACTGCGCCTTCGGCGCCGAACAGCTCCGCCCGCACCTGGCCCAGCTCGCCCGCGTCGCCGTCGCGCCGGTGTGCTGCTATCCCAACGCCGGCCTGCCCAACGAGATGGGCGAATACGACGAACGGCCCGAGACTACCGCCCGCCTTATCGGCCAGTGGGCCGCCGAGGGCCTGGTCAACGCGGTCGGCGGCTGCTGCGGGACCACACCCGAGCACATCGCCGCCATCCGCGACGCCGTCGCCCCCTATCCGCCGCGCGCGGTGCCGGAGACCCGGCCCGCGATGCGGCTGTCCGGACTCGAACCCTTCAATGTGAGCGCATGACCGAAGCAGCTGCCATCCAGCCGATGGACGACGAGGCCCAGGAGGCCGCCGAGCAGGCGGTCGCCACCTTCATCAACATCGGCGAGCGCACCAACGTCACCGGCTCGGCCAAGTTCGCCAAGCTGATCCAGGCGGGCGACTACGATACCGCGCTCGAGGTCGCGCGCCAGCAGGTCGAGAACGGCGCCCAGGTGATCGACTTGAACATGGACGAGGGCATGCTCGACAGCGAGCAGGCCATGGTCGATTTCCTCAACCTGATCGCTGCCGAGCCCGATATCGCACGCGTGCCGGTGATGATCGACAGCTCCAAGTGGTCGGTGATCGAGGCCGGCCTCAAGTGCGTTCAGGGCAAGGCGATCGTGAACTCGATCAGTCTCAAGGAGGGCGAGGAGCCGTTCTTCGAGCAGGCGCGCGCGTGCAAGCGCTATGGGGCTGCCGTGGTGGTCATGGCGTTCGACGAGGAAGGCCAGGCCGACACCGCCGACCGCAAGTTCGAGATCTGCGCCCGCGCCTACAAGCTCCTTACCGAGAAGATCGGCTTCCCGGCCGAGGACATCATCTTCGACCCCAACATCTTCGCTATCGGCACGGGGATCGAGGAACACGACAACTACGGCGTCGACTTCATCGAGGCGACCAAGCGGATCAAGGCTGAGCTGCCCCACGCCAAGGTCTCGGGCGGTGTGTCCAACATCTCGTTCAGCTTCCGCGGCAACAATCCCGTGCGCGAGGCGATCCACTCGGTGTTCCTCTATCACGCCATCGCCGCGGGCATGGACATGGGTATCGTCAACGCCGGTCAGCTCGCGGTCTATGACGACATCGATCCCGAACTGCGCGAGCGGGTCGAGGACGTGGTGCTCAACCGCCGTTCCGACGCCACCGAGCGGCTGCTCGACATCGCCGAGACGGCCAAGGGCTCGGTCGAGCAGAAGAAGACGGATCTGTCCTGGCGCGAGAAGCCGGTCAACGAGCGGCTGATCCACGCGCTGGTCAACGGCATCGCCGACTGGGTGGTCGAGGACACGGAGGAGGCACGGCTTCAGGCCGAGCGGCCGCTGCACGTCATCGAGGGGCCGCTGATGGACGGCATGAACGTCGTCGGCGACCTGTTCGGCTCGGGCAAGATGTTCCTGCCCCAAGTGGTCAAGTCGGCGCGCGTGATGAAAAAGGCCGTGGGCCACCTGGTGCCCTATATCGAGGCCGAGAAGGCGGCCAACGACGATACGCAGCCCGCGGGGAAGATCGTCATGGCGACGGTCAAGGGCGACGTCCACGATATCGGCAAGAACATCGTCGGGGTCGTGCTGCAGTGCAACGGCTACGAGGTCATCGACCTCGGCGTCATGGTGCCCGCGCAGACCATCCTCGAGACCGCGCGCAAGGAGAAGGCCGACATCATCGGCCTGTCCGGCCTGATCACCCCGTCGCTCGACGAGATGGTCAACGTCGCCGGCGAGATGGAGCGCGAGGGCTTCGACATTCCGCTGCTGATCGGCGGCGCGACAACCTCGAAGATCCACACGGCCGTGAAGGTCGAACCGTCCTATCGCGGTCCCGTGGTGCACGTGCTCGACGCCTCCCGCGCCGTGGGCGTCACCGGCAAGCTGCTGAGCGCGGACGCCCGCGACGAGTACGCGGCGGGGATCCGCTCCGAATACGCCACCATGCGCGAGCGCCATGCCGGCAAGACCTCCGACGCCGAGCGCCGGACCATCGCCGAGGCGCGCGAGCACAAGCACAGGATCGACTGGTCCGCGGTCGAGCCGCCGGTGCCGTCCTTCCTGGGCGTGCGCACCTTCAACGACTACGAGCTGGCGGAGCTCGTCCGATATATCGACTGGACGCCGTTCTTCCGCACCTGGGAGCTCAGCGGTACGTACCCGCGCATCCTCGAAGACCCGACCGTAGGGGAGGCGGCGCGCTCGCTCTACGACGACGCGCGGGCGATGCTCGACCGCATCGTCCAGCAGGGCCTGTTCAAGGCTGGCGCGGCGGTGGGCTTCTTCCCGGCCAACCAGGTCGGCGACGACGACATCGCGCTCTATGCCGAGGAGGAACGGGCGGAGGTCAGGGCCGTGGTCCACTCGCTGCGCCAGCAAATGAAGAAGGACAAGGCGAACATGGCGCTGGCGGACTTCGTCGCGCCCGAGGAGACCGGCCTGCCGGACCATCTGGGGGCCTTCGCGGTCACCGCGGGCCTCGGCTCGGACGAAGTGGCGAAGCAGTACGAGGCCGACAAGGACGACTACAACGCGATCATGGTCAAGGCGCTGGCCGACCGCTTGGCCGAGGCATTCGCCGAGCGCATGCACGAGCGCGTGCGCAAGGAGCTGTGGGGCTACGCGCCCGACGAATATCTCGACGACCAGGGACTCATCGCCGAGCGCTATCAGGGCATCCGCCCGGCACCCGGCTATCCCGCCTGCCCCGACCATACCGAGAAGCGCACGCTGTTCGACCTGCTCGACGTCGAGCGCAACGTCGGCATCGAGCTCACCGACGGCTACGCCATGTGGCCCGCCTCGTCCGTCTCCGGCTGGTACTTCTGGCACCCCGAGGCGAAGTATTTCGGCGTCGGCAAGATCAGCCGCGACCAGGTCGAGGACTACGCCCGCCGCAAGGGTTGGACCATGGAGGAGGCCGAACGCTGGCTGTCGCCCAATTTGGGGTACAAGTAACCCGAAGACGCGCGGAGCTGCGCCAGCGTCCCCTCTCCCATGGGGAGAGGGACAGGGTGAGGGACAACAAAGTAGGCTAGGATGAGCTCGTTGTACCCGAGCGAGTCCGATGTCCATCCCCCGCGCACGCCACCTCCGCCGCACCATGACCGACGCCGAGCGCCTGCTCTGGCGTCACCTGCGCGGCCGCCAGCTCGGTGGCCACAAGTTCCGCCGGCAGGTGCCGGTAGGCCGCTACATCGCCGACTTCCTGTGCCAGGAGGCCCGCCTGATCGTCGAGCTCGATGGTGGGCAGCACGCGGAGAGGGCGGACTACGACGACAAGCGAACCGCGGTGCTCGAAAGCCTCGGTTACCGTGTCATCCGCTTCTGGAACACCGACGTGCTGGCCAACACCGATGGCGTGCTCACGACGATCCTGAACGAATTGGCCGAGGACGAATCGTGAGCCTTCGGCTCACCCTGTTGTCCCTCACCCTGTCCCTCTCCCCATGGGAGAGGGAACGCAGGCCGGCGCAATGGGTCCCCTCTCCCATGGGGAGAGGGACAGGGTGAGGGACAACAGGATTCGGCCGGCCACAGGCCGGCCGCATCTTCTGGGAATCGTACTCGCGACCGCCTTCGCCACCTCCGCCTACGCCGAGCTCGGCGCCTACAGCTGCACGGGCGACACCGAGTTCTCATGCTCGGCCGAGGTCTGTAAGCGGCTTGACGGGCCGCCCAACGATGTCGAGATCCACCTGGACACGGGGGCGATGTTCCTGTGTCTCTACACCTTCTGCGCCGCCGCGCCGGTCGAGGTCTTCGCGCTGGACGGCGGCAGGTGCAACGGACAGGCTCCCGCGGCCCGCCCGTGGACTCCGGTGGAGCAACGATGCGCCTGATTCATGTCGTCCTGCTACTGGGCCTGATCTTCGCCGTGGCCGGCGCGGGGCTGTGGTATCTGTGGAGCCAGATCGGCGAGGCCGAGATCAGCCCGATCGGCATGTGGATGCTCATCGGCGGCGGGGCGATCACCTTCGGGCTCGGTGTCGGCCTGATGGCCCTCGCCTACCATTCGCACAAATCCGGCCACGACGACCGGATCGACCGGCACTAGAGATCGTCTCTCGACGGCGCCGGATGAGGAGCGGGCCGGCGCCGCACTACGCTAGTTCAGTCCGAATCGCTCCAACGCCGCGCGGGCGACCGGTTCGCCCCATTCCTGGACGAAATGCCCGGCGTCCTCGATCTCCATCGGCTCGGGGCAGTTGCGGATCATCTTGCGCAGGTTGCGCATCACCGGCGGGCCCAGCACCGGGTCCTGCATACCGATTGCCATGAAACTCTCGCCGAGCCATTCGCTCTGCCACCACTCGCGCGCGCGGCGCGACACCGGGGCGCCGTCGTCGTCGGGTCGCTCGGGAACGATGGCGGGGAAGCGCCGCACGCCGGCGCGATAGACGAGGTCAGGGTAGGGCGCTGCGTAGGCGCCGGCCTCTTCTTTGCCCAGATGCGGGCAGGCGCGCTGCATAAGACCGGCGATGTCGAAGTCCGGGTTGGCTGCGACCCAGGCGCGCCACTGCTCGAAACCCTTGCCCAGCGGCACCTCGCCCGTGCCCAGGGCCGTGTTCATCACCAGAACCCGCGTGAACCGCTCGGCCATGTCCATGGGCAGCGTCAGGCCCAGGAGCCCGCCCCAGTCCTGACAGACCAAACAGACGTTGGACAGGTCGAGCTTGCCGATCAGGTGAATCAGCGAGCTTCGGTGGAAGGCGAAGGAGTAGACGCCGTCGTCGACCGGCTTGTCCGACTTGCCGAATCCGAACAGGTCGGGCGCCACAACCCGGTGACCGGCATCCGCGAACACCGGGATCATGCGCCGGTAGAGGTAGCTCCAGGTCGGCTGGCCGTGCAGGCACAGGAAGGTCACCTCCGCGTCGCGCGGCCCCTCGTCCAAATAGTGCATGCGCAGCGCGCCGTAGCCCGGAAAGCCCTCGATCCAGTTGGGCGCGAAGGGGTAGCCCGGCAGGCCGGCGAAGCGCGCCTCGGGCGTGGTCACGGCTTCGATCATGGCGGCGAGTCCTCTATGGTGCGGGCGCGTTATAACCGGAGCGGTGGGAGAGGAGGCACGATGACGGCCGACGAGCTCGCTCGTATCAAGGACATTCTGACACGCCAGCCGGCGCTGCAAGACCCCGGCCCGGCCGAGCTGCGCGCGCAGATGGCGCAGTTCGCCGACTTCCTGCCCACGCCCGAGGATGCGACGCGCGAGCCGGTTGACGCGGGAGGCGTGCCGGCCGAGTGGTTCGCCGTGCCCGGAGCGGGCGAAGGGCGCACCATCCTCTACCTGCACGGCGGCGGCTACGTCATGGGCATGGCCGACGCCTACCTCAAGCTGGTCTGCGACATCGCCCGGCCGGCGCGCGCGCGGGCACTGTTCCCCGACTACCGGCTGGCGCCCGACCATCCCTTCCCGGCGCAGCTCGAGGACGCGCTCGCCGCCTACCGCTGGCTGATCGAGCAGGGCGCCGACCCGGCCAAATTGGCGATCGCAGGGGATTCGGCGGGCGGCGGGCTGACCGCGGCGACGCTGGTTGCCGCGCGCGACGCCGGGCTGCCCATGCCGGCCGCTGCGGTGATGATCTCGCCCTGGGCCGACATGGAGGGCTCGGCGGACACGCGCGAGGAGCTGCAGAAATCCGACCCCATGATCCGCTTCGAGCACATGGAGAAGATGCGCGACTGGTTCCTCGCCGGCACCGACCCGCGCGATCCGCGCGCCTCGCCGATTCTCGCCGACCTCTCCGGCCTGCCGCCCATGCTGATCCAGGCGGGCGGGGCCGAGATGCTCCGCGACGACGCGCGCCTGCTGGCGGAGCGGGCACGCGCCGCCGGCATCGAGGCCACGCTCGACGAATGGCCCGGCATGTTCCACGTCTGGCAGTTCTTCGCCCACATGCTGTCCGAGGGGCGCGAGGCGCTGGACAGGATCGGTGCCTTTCTCGATGCGCGCCTGGCGTGAGCCGGGTCCGGCCACTTGCGCCCCGGCGCCAAACGGATAGGGTGCGGCCGCCATGGAGTTCGACCCCGACACCATCCCCAGGCCGCTGGAGTTGCACCGCGAGGCGGTGAGGCCCGAGTGGATCGACTACAACGGCCACATGAACGTGGCCTACTATCTGCTCGTGTTCGACCACAACGTCGACGGGCTGTTCGAATATATCGGGCTGGGCGAAGCCTTCCGCGCGGAGCACGGCGTCTCGTCCTTCGCGCTGGAATCGCACGTCACATATCAGCGCGAGCTCAAGCCCGGGGCGGAGATTCGCGTCACCACCCAGCTGCTCGACTGCGACGAGAAGCGCATTCATTATTTCGCGCAAATGTACGACGTGGCCGAAGGCTTCCTGGCCGCCACCGCCGAGTGGCTGTCGATCCACGTCGATATGACGCGGCGCAAGGCGGCGCCCTTCTTGCCGCCGGTGCGCGAACGGCTCGACGCGATCCGCGCGGCCCACGCCGCCATGCCGGTGCCGCCGCAGGTCGGGCGGGTCATCGGCATCCGCCGCTAGGGACCGGGGGCGACCGGTGCCGCGCGCGCCCGGATGGCTGTCACGCGCGCTGGCGTCACTCCGGCGCTTCGTCGGCAACGAGCAGGTGGTGCTGTTCACCCTGGCCGTGGCGCTGGGCGGCGCCTCGGCCTATGCGGCGATCGCCTTTCGCTGGGCGATCTCGCTGGTCCAGGCGGTGGCGTTCGGCGACGGCGGCGAGAATTTGGGAACCATCGCGGCGGCGCTGCCCTGGTGGCACGTGCTCGCCGCACCGGCGCTGGGCGGGCTGATCGTCGGGGCCCTGATCCGCTGGGGCATGCCCGAGCAGCGGCCGCTCGCGGTGGCCGACGTGATCGAGGCCACCGCGCTGCACGGCGGCCGCATGAGCCTGATGAGCGGGCTGCGCGCGGCCTTCGTCAACGCCGCGTCGCTCGGCTTCGGCGGCTCGGCGGGGCGCGAAGGACCGGTCGTCCATCTGGGCGCCGCCGTCGCCGCCTGGGCGGCGCACCGCATGCGCCTGTCGGGTTCGATGTCCAACACGCTGCTCGGCTGCGGCGTGGCCGCGGCGGTGGCGGCGTCGTTCAACGCGCCCATCGCGGGCGCCTTCTTCGCGCTCGAGGTGGTGGTGGGGCACTACGCGCTGTCCGCATTCGCCCCCATCGTCATCGCCTCGGTGGTCGGCACGCTGATTTCGCGGGCGCATTTCGGCAACTTTCCGGCCTTCATCGTGCCCGAGCACGAGATCGTCTCGTGGTGGGAGTTCGGTGTCTTCGCGCTGCTCGGGGTCGCCAGCGCGGCGGCGGCGATCCTGTTCATGCGCGGCATCTTCCTGGTCCAGGACCAGGCCGCGCGCCTGCCGGTGCCGCGCTGGCTGCATCCGGCGCTCGGCGGGCTCGCGGTGGGCGCCATCGCCATCGCCTTGCCGCAGGTCCTGGGCGTCGGCTACGAGGCGACCGACGCCGCGCTGAAGGGCGAGTATACGCTCGCGCTCCTGCTCATGCTGCTCGCCGCCAAGCTGGCGGCGACGGCGCTCACGCTCGGCATGGGCTTCGGCGGCGGCGTGTTCTCGCCCTCGCTGATGATCGGCGCGCTGCTCGGCGGCGTGTTCGGGCTGGTCGCCGCGATGGGGGCGTCGCCGGATGCGGTCAGCGGCGTGGGCGCCTACGCGATGGTCGGCATGGGCGCGGTCGCCGGCGCGGTGCTGGGCGCGCCGATCTCGACCATCCTGATCATCTTCGAGCTCACCGCCGACTACCGCATGACCATCGCCGTCATGGTCGCGGTGGTCGTGGCTTCGGTGATCGTCCAGCAGATTTTCGGCCGCTCCTTCTTCCATTTGCAGCTCAACCGCCGTGGCGTGCGTCTGCGCCGCGGGCTCGAGACCGGGCTGGTGCGCGGACGCTCGATCCGCAACATGATCGACACGGCCTGCGTGAAGGTCGCGCCCGACACCACGCTGCCGCGCCTGCGCCGCGCGCTGCTTCAGGCACCGCACGGCGAGGTGCTGGTGGTCGACGAGGCGGGCCGCTTCCGGGGCGTGATCACACTGGGGGCATTGCGGGACGCCGAAGAGGACGAGGATCGCGGCGAGGGCACCACCGCCGCCCAGATCGCGCTCGCCCGTCCGACCGTCACGGCCGGCGACGACCTGGAGGCCGTCCTGCGCACCTTCTCCGACATCGGCCTGCCGCAACTCCCCGTGGTGGAGGACAGGAAGGGCAAGACGCTGGTCGGCGTGCTCTACGAGCGCGACGTCCTGCTCTCCTACCAGCGCGCCTTGCTGCAGGCCCGGGCGGAGGAGCGCGGGGAGATCTGAGGCCGGTCGCGGTCGGGGCGGCACCGGCTCGCCATCGGTGACAATTCCCTCAATAGCTCCGCCGCAGTTTGAGCCATTTGTAGCGGTCGCCCGAGGTCACGGTGACGTCCAGCGTCTCGCCGGCGCGGGCCACGGTGAGCGGCACCGCGACGCCGACGTCGCCCAACGACCAGACCGATCGGTAGAACGCCGTCTGGCTCGTGACCGGCTCTCCGGCCACGGCGGTCACCACGTCGCCCGCGCGCAGGCCCGCCCCGGCCGCCGGGCCGCCCTCGGCGATGCTCACGACACGCACCGAGCCGGCCGAGTCGTCGGTGAATACGCCGAGCCACGGCTTGTGCGGCCCGGAGCGGCGGCCGTGCTCCAGCAGGTCGGCCATGACCGGCTTCAGCGTGTCGATGGGCACGAACATGTTGCCCGGCATGTAGGTGCCCTCTTCGGCGGCCTCGGAAATGGCGAGCGAGCCGATGCCCACCAGCTTGCCCTGCCGGTCCACCAGCGGCGCGCCGGCGAAGCCGGGGGTGAAGGGCGCGGTGAAGATCGCGTCCTCCAGCACGTATTCCCAGTAGCCGGCGAAGTCGCGCCGGCCGACCACCCGCACCGGGTTCACCCCCGCGCCGCCCGGCGGCACCACGATCGCGTAGGCGCCCTCGCCCAGATCGGACGACTTGCCCATTGAAATCGGCTCGACCCGCAGCGGGGCCAGGGCGCGCAGCAGGCCGAATCCGGTCCCATGGTCGTAGGCCACGGGCTCGGCCGGCACGTCGCGGCCGTCATGGGTCTCGAGCATCACCGAAGTGGCCTCGAGCATCAGATAGCCGATGGTCAGCACCAGCCCGTCGTCGTCGATGACCACGCCGTTGCCCGAGCGGCGCTGGCCCAGTGTCCCGGCGGTGCGCGCATCGGTGGGCACGTCGGCCGCGATCGAGACCACGGCGCGTACCACGGCATCGGCCGAGCGCTCGGCTTGAGCCGGTCCGGTCCCCGCGAGGATGACCGCAGCGATCAGCGCGGTCGTTGTCATTCGTAGCATTCGGGCCTCTCCCTTCGAGCAAGGCCCCCACCGACGTCCCTTCCAGTAATGGCGCTGCGCGCGCCAAAGGCAAGTGTCCGATGAATCGCATCGCGGGCGTGGCGGATGACGGCCGCGCGACTCGGGTGCTAGAGTAAAGGTTCCCTAAAAGTTCCGAGCCCGTCCGGAGCCCATGTCCGACGATTTCGCCTTCGACGATCTGTCTGCGCCCTCCGATGCCATGCGCGCGGCCGACGCCCCCTATCTCGAGCGGCTGAACCCGGCGCAGTGCGCGGCGGTCGAGGCGCTCGATGGGCCGGTCCTCGTGCTCGCCGGTGCGGGCACCGGCAAGACGCGCGTGCTGACCACCCGCCTCGCCCACATCCTCAACACCGGCCGCGCCTGGCCTTCGCAGGTGCTCGCCGTGACCTTCACCAACAAGGCCGCGCGCGAGATGAAGGAGCGGGTCGAGGAGTTGATCGGCCGCAACGCCGAGGGCATGTGGATCGGCACCTTCCACGCCGTCTCGGCGCGCATCCTGCGCCGCCACGCCGAGCTCGCCGGCCTCAAGCCCAACTTCACGATCCTCGACCCCGATGACCAGATCCGGCTGGTCAAGCAGATTCTCGAGGCCGAGAACATCGACCACAAGCGCTGGCCCGCGCGGGTGCTGCACGGCATCATCCAGCGCTGGAAGGACCGCGGCCTGCCCCCCGACAAGGTCACCGCCGCCGACGCCGGCGACTTCGCCGGCGGCCGCGGGGTCAAGCTCTACGCCGAGTATCAGGCGCGGCTCCGTACGCTGAACGCGGTCGATTTCGGCGATTTGCTGCTGCACTGCCTGAGCCTGTTCCAGTCCCGGCCCGAGGTGCTGGCCGAGTATCAC
>CAZMTC010000065.1:0-15099 GCA_964569105.1 uncultured Alphaproteobacteria bacterium
ATGACGCGGCCGTGATAGTCGAGCTCTTCGATCTGCTTCTCGATGGTGTCCGGCTCCGCGTCGGCGCCGTACGCCGAATCACGCTCGCTCGTCATGCCGGCCTCTCCCCCATCGGGTCCCCGACCGGGCCCACGCCAGTGCGAGCCGCGCCCGCAAAGAGAGCGGCCGGCGCCCCGGCGTCACCGGGCGCGCCGGCCGGTTGCAACGCGGGCCGCTCAGTTCAGCCAGCCCTTCTCCTTGTAGTACTTCTGGGCGCCCGGATGCAGCGGGGCCGAGAGGCCGTCGGCGATCATCTTCTTGGGATCGAGATTGGCGAAGGCCGGGTGCAGCGCCCGGAAGTCCTCAATATTCTCCATCACCGCACGGGTGACCTCGTAGACCGCGTCCTCGTCGACGCCGGCGTCGGTGACCACGGTGGCCATCACGCCGAAGGTGGTGACGTCCGCGTCGGTGGTCTTGTAGGTGCCGGCCGGGATGGTGGTGAAGGCGTAGTACGGGTTCTCCTCCACCAGCTTCTGCTCGACCGGCCCGTCGAGGTTGACGATATAGGCGTCGCACCCGTCGATCGCCTGCGCCACGCCGGCATTGGGCACGCCGACCGTGTAGCCGAAGGCGTCGATCTGGCCGTCGCACAGCTTGCCGGCCTGCTCGGTCGAGGTGAACTCGGTCGCCTGGGCGAAGGCGTCGGTGGTCCAGCCATAGGCCTCCAGCAGCACCTCGGTGGTGCCGCGCTGGCCGGAGCCCTCGTTGCCGATGTTGAAGCGCTTGCCCTCGAGGTCCTCGAAACTCTCGATGCCCGAACCCTCGGCCGCGATGATCTGGTACGGCTCGGGGTGGACGGAGAACACCGCGCGCAGGTCGGGGTTCGGGGTGACCTTGTCCGACTTGGACTCGTTGACCGAATGGAACTGCCAATCGGACTGGGCGACGCCGAAGTCGAATTCGCCCGCCGTGATCTGGGCGATGTTGTAGGTCGAGCCGCCCGACGACGGTGCGGCGCAGCGCAGGCCGTGCTTGCGGCCCTCGCCGCGGCCCTCCGCCGCCTCCTTGTGGACCATCCGGCAGATGGCGTTGCCGACGACGAAGTACACGCCGGTCGGACCGCCGGTACCGATGGTGATGAACTTGCGCTCGGACTCGGCCTGAACGCCGCCGGCAGGTGCCAGCAGGCCAAACGCGGCGACACCCAAGGCGAGCGACGTTGTTGCGAGCTTATGCATTGGCTTCTCACTCCCTGTTCGTAAGTAACCCGAACCGATGTTACACGCGAGATGCGCGATTGTCCCCCCGAACCGCTCGTGGCGATCAGGCCCGCCGCTCCATGCTTTCGAGGGCGGCGTCGAGCGCGGCACCCAGCCGTTCGACGATCGTCGGCACGTGCTCATCCTCGAGGATGAAGGGCGGGGCGAGCAGGACGTGGTCGCCGCGTTCGCCGTCGATCGTGCCGCCGCCGGGATAGCAGATCAGCCCGCGTTCCATCGCCGCGCGCTTGATCCGGGCGTGGAGTCGGAGGGCGGGATCGAAGGGCTCGGCCGTCGCGCGGTCGGCGACAAGCTCGATGCCGAGGATCAGGCCGCGGCCGCGGATGTCGCCGACATGGGGATGCTGGCCGAAGGCGGCCCGCAACGCGGCATCGAGCGCGGCGCCCTGGCGCCGGACGTTGGCCAGCAGGCCGTCATCCTCGATCGCGCGCTGGACGGCGAGCGCGGCGGCGCAGGCCATCGGGTGGCCCATGTAGGTGTGGCCGTGCATGAACGCGCCCGAGCCGGCGACGAAGGCGTCGTGGATGGCGCCGCGCACGATGGCGGCGCCGATCGGCTGGTAGCCGGCGCCCAGCCCCTTCGCCGTGATGACGATGTCGGGCACCACTTCCTCCTGCTCGCAGGCGAACAGCGTGCCGGTGCGGCCCATGCCGCACATGACCTCGTCGAGCACGAGCAGCACGCCGTGGCGGTCGCACACCTCGCGCACAGCCTTGAAGTAGCCCGGGACCGGCGGCACCGCACCCGAGGTCGCGCCGACCACCGTCTCGGCGAAGAAGGCGGCGACCGTGCCGGGGCCGAGCCCGCGGATGGTGGCGTCGAGCTCGTCGGCCAGGCGCGCCGCGAAGTCGGCGCCGCTCTCCCCCGCCCCTTTGTAGCGGTAGGCATAGCACGGGGTGAGGTGGTGGAAGACCGGCGCGAGCACCGGGCCGAACGCCTTGCGCCGCGGCCGGTTGCCGCCCGCAGCCAGCGCGCCCAGCGTATTGCCGTGGTAGCCCTGCCAGCGGGCGAGGACGTGGCGGCGGTCGGGCTCGCCGGTCTCGACGAAGTACTGGCGCGCCATCTTGATCGCGGTCTCCGCCGCCTCCGAGCCGCCCGAGACGTAGTAGACGTAGTCCAGCCCGCCCGGCGCGCGGGCGGCCAGGAAGTCGGCCAGGTCTTCGGCCGGCTGCGAGGTGAAGAAACCGGTATGGGCGAAGGGGATGCGGTCGGCCTGCTCGTGGATCGCGCGCAGCACGGCGGGGTGCGAGTGGCCCAGACACGACACCGCGGCGCCGCCCGAGGCGTCGAGATAGCGCTTGCCCTCGGTGTCGACGATGTAGACGCCGTCACCCCGGTCGGCCGTGGGCATTGCCTGGCCGAGCACGCGGTGGAAGACGTGGCTCTTGCGGGCGGTCATGTCGCTCCTGTGGATGGGCGCGGGGGCCGGGTGGCACGGGCGCGCAGTTTGGCACAAGCCGGACGGTTTGTGACACGGCGGATGACGGCTTCGCGGGTTGTGACGCCGATCACTGGCGCCGCCACGGAATTGCGCCAATCTGGTCTCAACATCGGCGGGTGCGCGGCCTGCAGGGGGACGCGTCCGCAAGACCAAGGAGGGATCAGATGCGTGCGATAACGATTGCGACTGTCGTGGTGGCGGCCCTGGCGCTGGGCGCCTGTTCCCAGACCGGCAAGCGCGTGGGCTACGGCGCCGCCGCGGGCGCCGGTGTGGGCGCCGTCACCACCGCCGCCACGGGCGGCTGCGTAGCCTGCGGCGCGGCCATCGGCGCCGGAGTCGGCGCCGCCGGCGGCTACATCTACGACCGGATCGAGAAGAACAACTGACCCCTCGGGTTGGCCTTCTCGAGCAGGGGCCCCGGCCAGGCAGGCCGGGGCCCTTCGTCATTGTCTGCGCCGCCGCCTTCGGGAACAGGCCCCTACCGCAGCATCGAGGGCAGCCAGAGCGCCAGTTCGGGGAAGGCGAACAGCATGCCGGCCACGCACAGCATCAGCACGATGAACGGTGCCGCCGCGGCGTAGACCTGCTTCATGGTGATGTCCGGGGGCACCACGCCCTTCATCACGAACAGCAGCAGGCCGAAGGGTGGGGTGGTGAAGCTGATCTCGAGCATGATCAGCATGAGCACGCCGAACCAGACCAGGTCGATGCCCGCGAAGGTGGCCAGCGGAATGAAGAAGGGCAGCGTGATCATCATCATCGAGATCTGGTCCATAAACGCGCCCAGGAAGAGCAGCACCGCGAGCATGGCGACGACCATCAGCATGGGGCCGAGCGCGCCGTCCTTGATCAGGTCGAGCAGGCCGGTTGTCGCGCCCGAGAAGGCCAGGATCTGCGAGAAGGTGATCGAGGCGGCGATGATGAACAGGATCATCACCGAGATCTTGGCGGTCTCGCGCATCGCGGTGACCACCGCGCCCCAGCGCAGCCGGCGGTAGGCCGCGGCGGCGACCACCGTGGCGACCGAGCCCAGCGCCGCCGATTCGGTCGGCGTCGCCCAACCGCCGAGGATCGAGCCCACGACGATGGCGAAGATCGCCAGCAGCGGCACGACGTAGAGGAGGAACGGCACGACCCGCTGGGCGAGCGTCATGTCCGCGACCTCGTAGACCGGCGCAAGCGACGGGTTCATGAGGCAGCGCACGATGACATAGCCGAAGAACAGCGCAGCCATCACCAGACCGGGCAGGATGCCGGCCATCAGCAGGTCGGCGACATTGATGCCGCCGAGCGAGGCGAGCAGGACGGCGAGCGCCGAGGGCGGGATCAGCATGGCGATGCCCCCGGTGCCCAGGATCGGTCCCATGGCGATCGACGGCGCGTACCCGCGCCGGCGCATCTCGGGCATGAGCGTCGAGCCGAGCATGGCGGTGTTGGCGAGCGTGGAACCGGACAGCGTCGAGAAGATGGTGCCGCCCGCCACCGCCACCAGCGACAGGCGCCCGGGCACGCGCGCGATCAGACGGTCGACCGCGTCGATGGCGCGCTGCGCGAGGCCGGTGTGGAACATGATCTCGCCCATCAGCAGGAATAGCGGGATCGGCGCGAGCGAGAAGTTGGACACCGCCTCGACCGCGTTGCGCACGAGCTGTGCGAGACCGGCCTCGCCCCCCAGGAAAACGTAAGCGCCGACCACGTTGACAGCGAAAAAGGCGAACACGACGGGCAGCCCCGCGAGCAGCAGCGCGACCAGGCCGCCGAGCAGCAGGATCAGGACGGTGTACCAAGCCATCGCCTAGAAGCCTCCCGCGCTATTGCCCGCCGGCGCGATCGGGCCGGTGCGGGCGCGCCACAGGCGCAGCACGAACTCGACGATCAGGAGCGCAGCGGAGACCACCACAACGATGTAGATCCACGCTTCGGGGAAGATGAACTCCTTGATGATGCGCCGGTTTTCGGCGAAGGCGGTGGCGGCGATCGCCCAGCCGTACCAGAACAGGACGGCCGAGGTGATCAGTCCAACGATGTCGCCCAGAATCTCGAGCAGCCAGCCGACCCGCGAGGGCAGCGTATCGACCACGACGTCGACCCGGACATGCGCACCCTGAGCGAGCACCCAGGGCGCGCCGAGAAAGGTGCTGAGGAACAGCGCGTATTCGGCGAGCTCGAGCATGCCGCGGAGGCTGCCCCAGCCGACATTGCGGCTGATCACGTCGGCGCTGATGCCCAGCGCGATGAACGCGATGAGCAGCGCGGCGACGATGGCGAGCCCGGCATGGACCGCGCCGTAGGCGGCAGCCACGACGCTCCTGCGCCGCTCGGATGCGGCCATGTGCCTTCCCCGTTTCGAAATGCCGCCCCCGGGGCGTGGGCCCCGGGGGCGGCGGACGAACCCGCTACTCGGAAATGAGCGGCTTGAGCTTGGCGGCGTTCTCGGGCGCCAGCTTCTCGGCCTCCGCCCAGCCGGCCGCGTAGGCGGCGTCGATATACTTCTCGCGCGCCTCGCCCTCGAGCTCGATCACCTCGACGCCGGACTCCTTCTGGCGCTCGCGCCACATCGCGTTCTTTTCCTCGGCGCTCCGGTACTCGTTCCAGGCGAACTCCCAGGCGGCCTTCTGCAGGAAGTCCTGCTGTTCGGCCGACATGTCGTTCCAGGTGTCGAGATTGACGATGATGCCGACGGTCACGGTGTAGAAGCCCGGGTCGACCCGGTAGGCGGTGACCTCGTCCCAGCCGAAGCTCTGGATGTCCCAGATCGGCCAACCGTAGCCGTCGACCGTGCCGCGTTCGAGCGCGGTGTAGACATCGGCGGGCTTCATCTGGGTGAGCTCGGCGCCGAGCTCGTTGAAGAACGCGCGGTAGACGGGGGTGATCCGCATCTGGATGCCCGACCAGTCGAGCGAGCGGATCTTCTCCGGATCCGGGCCGCCCTCGCGGAAATAGGCGTGAAACGGCGTGCCCCAGCCCCAAGCGGTGAGATAGCGGGCGTTGACCTTCTCTTCGTGAAGGTCGTTGATCAGCTCCCAGGAGGGGTCGGGCGTCTCCGGCCCCTGCGGAGCAGTCTGCGCGTGCTTGAGCGCGTCGCCGATGGGCAGCAGGTTCTGGTAGAAGGTCGCCGGCAGGTTGGCCATGGCGACCGCGCCGCTCTTAACCGCGTCGCCCATCTGGAACGGCGACATCGAGCCCGAGGCCTTCAGGTCGATCTGGATCAGGCCCTCGCCCTCGGCGTTGACCTTCTCGACCCATTCGGCGAAGGGCTGTCCGAAGGAGTTGTTGTTGGGCACGAAGTTGACGGCGCTGAGCGTCATCTCCTCGGCTTGCGCCGTCGCGGCGCCCAGCCCTCCAACAAGTGTCGCGGTGAACAGTATCTTGGTTGTGTTTCGCATATCCAGCTTCCCTGTTTCTCGGATTGATGCGGAGGTGCCGCGCGGCGGATTGCGACGTGCGGCCTGGCCCCGCTATTGTGCGGCGTCGACGATCGCCTTGAATTCCTTGGCGTCATCGGGCGCCAGCTTCATGGCCTCGGCCCAGCCCGCTTCGTAGGCGGTGTCAATGAACCGTTCGCGGGTCTCGCCTTCGAGCGTCACCGCCTCGACGCCGGCCTCCTCCTGCTTCCTGGTCCACTCGGCGTTGAGTTCGGGCACCTTCTGATAAAGCTCCCAGGCCAGCTCCCACGCCTCGTTCTGGAGCAGCTCGCGCTGCTCGTCGTTGAGCGCGTTCCAGGTGTCGAGGTTGATGACGATGCCCGACGTGGTCTCGTAGAAGCCCGGGTCGACCCGGTAGGCCGTGACCTCGTCCCAGCCCGGCGTCTGGATGTCCCAGATCGGCCAGCCGTAGCCGTCCACCGAGCCGCGCTCGAGCGCGGTGTAGACGTCGGCGGGCTTCATCTGCGTGGTGTCGGCGCCCAGCGCGTTGAAGAACGCGCGGTAGATGGGCGTGATGCGCATCTTGACGCCCGACCAGTCGAGCGCGCGGATCTTCTCCGGATCCGGACCGCCCTCACGGAAATAGGCGTGGAACGGAACGCCGAAGCCCCAGGTGGTCAGGTAGTGAGCGTTGACCCGCTCCTCGTGGATGCGGTTGAGGAACTTCCACGCGGCGTCGGGCTCGTGCGGGCCCTGCGGCGCGAGCCCCGAAGCGAGCTTGAGCGCGTCGCCGATGGGCAGCAGGTTCTGGTAGAAGGTCGCCGGCAGATTGGCCATATCGACCGCGCCGCTCTTGACCGCGTCGCCCATCTGGAACGGCGACATCGAACCCGAGGCCTTCAGGTCGATCTGGACCAGGCCCTTCCCCGCTTCGTTCACCGCCTCCACGTAGTCGACCATCGGTTGGCCGAAGGCGTGAACGTTGGGGACGAAGTTGACCGCGGAAAGCGTGACCTCCTCCGCTGCGGCGGATGTCGCGGCAACCGCGACCGCGAGCGCCCCCGCCGCGGCGAGCATCCTGGGCGTCTTGCGCATGTCCATGTGTGAGCCTCCTTGCCGATACTTGCGCAGCTTGTTGTTGTTCACGGGCACGCCGCCAGGCGGCCCGACCGGCAAGACATTAGCAACCTATAGGTCGATAGGAAATGCCGTGCCCCCGTGCCTGCGCAAGGTTTATTCCGGTCGCGGCCGGCGGAGACACTACCCGGCGCCGATCGCTCTTGCGTCATTGGGTCCGCGCGGCCGGGCGGCTATGATCGCGCGGCTCGGGGCGGCGCGGATGACGTCATGTGGCGGCAAATGACGACAGGACGGACGGGACTCGCCGCGATGGCGCTGGGCGCGATGCTGCTGGCCGCCGCGCCCGCCGGTGCCGAGGACGACCCCGGTACAGCGGCGCGCGCGGTGCTCGAGGACGGCGGCTACCAGACCGAGCTTCCCACCTCCCTGCCCGAGCCTCGGACGCCACCGGATCCGCATCCACCGGCGACGCGGGTGCTCGAGCTGGGCCCGCTGGCCGAGGCGCTGCTCTGGGTGCTGGCGATCGCCTTCGTCGGGCTGCTGGCCTATGGCATCGCCACCCATCCGGGGCTCAAGCGCCGGCTGCGCCCGCACGCGGACGAAAACGGGTCTCCTATGGGGCCCCGGGCCGAGGCGGCGGCGGGAGCGCCCGACCCGATGGCGCAGGCCGACGGCCTGGCACGGGAGGGACGGCTGGACGAGGCGGTGCACCTCTTGCTTCTGGGTGCCATCGCGGTGCTGCGCGAGCGGCTGGACCCGGGGCTGCCGGCGTCGCTGACCAGCCGCGAGGTGATGCGCCGGCTGAAGCTCACGAGCGGCGCGCGCAGGGCGTTTCAGGCACTGGTCCAGGCGGTCGAGCGCTCGCTGTTCGGCGGACGGCCGACCGGGCCCGGCGACTACGATGCCTGCCGGCGGAGCTACCGCGCGCTGGTCGAGGGCGAGGCGACGTGATGGCCGAGGCCAGTCCCTTCTCGCAGCAGACCGTGGGCTGGCTGATCGGGCTGGGCTTCCTGGCCTTTTTCGGCGCGCTGCTGACGATGCTGTTCCAGGACACGGCGGTCGAGCGCGCCAACGGCGCCAACCCCTTCTCGCGCTCCGCCATCGGTCACGAGGCCTTCGTGAACACGCTGGAGCGGCTGGGCACGCCGGTGCTGGTCAGCCGGTCGAGCTCGGCACCGCGGGCCCGAGGCGGCTTGCTGGTGGTGCCCGAGCCGGGGCCGGATGCCGACGAGGTGCTGCTCGACGAGCTGCTGTCGGCCGAGCGGGTGCTGGTGATCCTGCCGAAATGGACCGGGGCGCGCGATCCCGACCGGCCGCGCTGGATCGGCGAGGCGGCGCTCTTGCCGGAGGACGCGCCGGGCCGGGTGCTGGCGCGGGTCGCAGGCTCGGGCGCGGTGGTGCGCTCGGACGCGCCCGGAGCACTGACCCGGCATGGAGTCGGCGGCGTTCCCACCCTCACGCGCGCGCAGCTCATGCGCTCGGACGCGCTGCGGCCGCTGGTGGCCTACGAAGGGGGCATGCTGCTGGGCGAGGTGCGCGCCGCGGGCAACCGGATCTGGGTGCTGTCCGATCCCGACGTCCTCAACAACCACGGGCTGGGCAAGGGAGCCAACGCCGCCTTCGCCGCGGGCGTGGTCGAGGCGCTGCGACCCTCTGGCGGCGCGGTGGTGTTCGACACCACGATCCTGGGCTTCGAGCGCCGTCCGAGCCTGTGGCGCGCGCTGTTCGACTTTCCCTTCGTCGTCGCCACCGTCATGGCGCTGGCCGCCGTGGGGACGTTGATGTGGGCGGCGACCGGGCGTTTCGGCCCGCCGCGAACGCCCCCCGCGCCCTTCGAGGCGGGCAAGGCCCGGCTGATCGGCAATACCGCGCAACTCCTCGCCCTCGGCGGGCACGCGCCAGAGCTGCTGAACCGCTATTTCCGCGCCTCCGCGCGCGACGTGGCACGCCGGGTAAACGCGCCGCGCCACCTGGACGAGGACGGCGTGCTGTCCTGGCTCGATCGCGTCGCCGAGGCGCGCGGCGTGGGCTGGCGTGCCACCGACCTGCACGCACAAGCCTTTGCCGCCGGACGCGGCGACCCGGGCGACCCGCGCATCGCGCGCACCGCCTACGCGATATTCCGCTGGAAGAGGGAGATGATCGATGGATCTGGCCGCCATCCAGGCGCTCGGTGACGGCGTCCGCGAGCAGGTGCGCAAGGCCGTGGTGGGCCAGGACGAGGCGCTGGACCTGCTGCTGGTCGCGCTGTTGAGCGAGGGGCACGTCCTGCTCGAGGGCGTGCCGGGGACCGCAAAGACCATGCTGGCGCAGTGCTTCGCCCGAACGCTGAGGCTCGACTTCGGGCGCGTGCAGTTCACGCCCGACCTGATGCCCGGCGACGTGATCGGCACCAACCTGTTCAACTTCCAGATGTCGCAGTTCCAGCTCACCAAGGGGCCGATCTTCACCCAGGTACTGCTGGCCGACGAGATCAACCGCACACCCCCAAAGACCCAGGCGGCCCTGCTGCAGGCGATGCACGAGCGCGAGGTGACCATCGACGGCGAGACCCACGTTCTAGGCGACGGCTTCATGGTGGTGGCGACGATGAACCCGATCGAGCAGCAGGGCACCTACCCGCTGCCCGAAGCGCAGCTCGACCGGTTCCTGTTCAAGCACGTGCTCGACTATCCCTCGCGCGACGAGGAGCGCGAGATCGTCGCGCGCCACGGCCAGCACACCTCGATGCCCAAGCTCGACGAGTTCGGCCTGCGAGCGGTCGCCGACCTCGAGACGCTGCGCGGCGTGCGCGCCTTCGTCGACACGATCCGGCTGTCGGACGAGCTGATCGACTACATCGTCGACGTGGTGCGGGCGACGCGCGAGCATCCCTCGCTGTCCTACGGCGCCTCGCCGCGCGCCGCCAACATGATCGCCTCCTCCAGCCGCGCCTACGCCGCGCTGCAGGGCCGCGACTACGCCATCCCGGACGATATCAAGATGATCGCGCTGCCCGCGCTGCGCCACCGCGTGGTTCTGGCCCCGGGCGCCGAGATCGAGGGGCTGTGGGCGGACCGGGTGATCGTCCAGATCCTCGACCGGGTTGCGGCGCCGCGATGAGGAGGTGTTGAGCGTATGCGCCCGACCCTGCGCGCGGTGATGCTGTTCGCCGGCGGCGTGCCCTTCGCGCTGGCGCTGATGCTCAGCGCGCCGGGCGCGTGGCCTTTGGCGCTGGCCTATCTGGGCGCGGCGGTGACGCTGGTAGGATATGACGGGCTGCGCATGATCCGGCCGGGCGCGCTGCGCATCGACGGAACCGTGCCCGACATGCTGTACATCGGCGCCATCGACGATCTGGTGGCGCAGATCGACGTCGATCCCGGCTGGCCGGCGGCGGAGCTGGAATACGTCGCCGATGTCGACGCCGGCATGATCGACGCGCCGGGCCCGATGCGTGCGCCACTCTTCCCCGGGCGCACGACCTGGATCGCGGTGCCGCTGCGCCCCACCCTGCGCGGCGAGGCGACGGTGCGCGCGCTGTGGCTGCGCTGGTGGAGCCCGCTGCGCCTGGTGACGCGCACTTTCGTCGAGACGATCGACACCTCGGTGCGCGTCGTTCCCAACACCCGCGCGGTGCGCGACCAGGCGGTGCGGTTCCAGTCGATGGACGCGCTGTTCGGCTTCAAGCCGCAGGCGCAGCAGGGCGACGGCACCGAGTTCGAGGCGCTGCGCGACTACGTGCCCGGGCTCGACCACCGCTCGATCGACTGGAAGCACTCGGCGCGGCACATGGACCTCCTGTGCAAGGAGTTCCGCACCGAGCGCAACCACCAGATCATCCTCGCCTTCGACACCGGCCAGCTCATGGCCGAACCGCTCGACGGCATCCCCAAGCTCGACCACGCGATCAACGCGGGGCTGCTGCTGGCATACATGTCGCTGCGCGCGGGCGACCGGGTCGGGCTCTACGGCTTCGACGCCCAGACGCGGCTGACCGCCGAGCCGGTGAGCGGCGTGCACAGCTTCGGCCAGCTGCAGCGCGCCTCGGCGCGGCTCGACTACCATCACGAGGAGACCAACTACACGCTGGGCCTGATGGAGCTCCTCGCGCGGCTCGACCGGCGCACGCTGGTCATATTGATGACCGAGTTCGTCGACACCGTGACCGCCGAGCTGATGGTCGAGAACATCGAGCGCGTGGCGGCGCGGCATTTGGTGGTGTTCGTCGCCATGACCGACCCGCTGCTCGAAGGCATGGTCGACGCGCTGCCCGACAGCCAAGCGACCATGACCGGCGCGGTGATCGCCGACGACTTCCTGCGCGACCGGGCGGTGGTGTTCGAGCGGCTGCGCCGCGCGGGCGTGCACGTGATCGAGGCGCCGGCCGAGCGCATCGGCGTCGACCTGGTCAACCGGTACCTGACGATCAAGCGGCGGGAGTTGATCTGATGGCGCGGGTGACGCTCAAGAGCTACGAGTTCCGGCGCGAGCGCGAGGCGATCTGGCACGAGCTGGAAGCGCTGGTCGAGAAGGCCGAGCAGCGCAGCCTCGGCGCGCTCACGACCGACGAGCTGTTGCGGCTGCCCAGCCTCTACCGCGCAACGCTGTCGTCGCTGTCGGTGGCGCGCTCGATCTCGCTCGACCGGGCGGTGCTCGACTATCTCGAGAGCCTGGCGGCGCGCGCCTACTTCGTCGTCTACGGCGCGCGCGGCGACCTGCGCTCGGCCATCGTCGACTTCGTACTGCGCGGCTTCCCGGTCGCCGTGCGCGCGGCGCGCTGGCCGCTCGCGCTGTCGGCGGCGTTCTTCCTGCTGGGCTCGGCGGTCGCCTATTTCCTGGTCGCGGCCGACCCGGAGTGGTTCTATTCCTTCGTCTCGCCGGACATGGCCCAGGGGCGCGACCCGGCGGCCACGGCGGACGAGCTGCGCGCCGCGCTCTACGACGACGGCGGGGCGCTGGCCGACCGGCTCTACGCCTTCGCGAGCTTCCTGTTCTCGCACAATGGCGGCCTGGCATTGCTATGCTTCGCGCTGGGCTTCGCGTTGGGCGTGCCGGTGATCCTGCTGCAGTTCTACAACGGGCTCGGCCTCGGCGCGTTCTTCGCCCTGTACCAGGCCAAGGGGCTGAGCCTCGACTTGCTCGCCTGGCTGTCGGTGCACGGCACGACCGAGATTCTGGCTTTCTGGCTGGCCGGGGCGGCGGGGCTGGTGATCGGCTCGGCGGTCGCCTTCCCCGGCGAGTACTCGCGCCTGGAGATGCTGGCGCGGCGCGGGCGCGAGGCGGCCAAGATCGCCATCGGCGTGGTCGCGATGCTGTTCGTCGCCGCGCTCCTCGAGGGTTTCGCGCGCCAGCTCGTCACCGACATCGACGCGCGCTTCTCCGTTGGGCTGGGCATGGCGCTGTTGTGGGCGGTCTATTTCATCCGCGCGGGGCGCGAGCGGCCGGCGCGGCGCGCGGGAGGAACGGATGGCGAGCCGAACTGAGACCGCGCGGCCGGGCTGGCTGGCGTCGGCCCGGGCCGACGGCGCCAAGCGGCGCGCGATCGTCACGCCCGAGGGCATCGCCCTGCCCGTGACGCTGGCGCCGCGCGGCGACCGCGCGGCGGCGCTGATCCTCGACCTGATCTTCATCTACGCGCCGATCGTGGCGATCGTGATCCTGTTCGTGATCATGGCGCTGGGCGGCGCGGGGTCAAACTGGATCCTGGGGATGGTGATCCTGGTCTCGTTCCTGGTGCGCAGCTTCTACTTCGTCTTCTTCGAGCTGCGCTGGCAGGGGGTGACTCCGGGCAAGCGGATCCTGAAGCTGCGCGTGATCGACCGCAAGGGCGGCGAACTGACGGCGGGCGCCGTGTTCGCGCGCAATCTGATGCGCGAGGTCGAGGTGTTCATGCCGATCCAGCTCCTGCTGTCGCTGGGCGCGGGGACGCTGGCCGACCTGCTGATGCTCGCCTGGGCGGCGATCTTCGTGTTCCTGCCGTTCTTCAATCGCGACTGCCTGCGGGCGGGCGACCTGGTGGGCGGCACCTGGGTCATTCGCGACCCCAAGGCGGTGCTGGTCGAGGATGTCGCCGAGCGCGCCGCGGAGGGGCCGGCCATGCGCGCGGCCACGGGCCCGGCGATCGAGTTCACGCCCGAGCAGCTCAGCCACTACGGCATCTACGAGCTGCAGACGCTCGAGGAGGTGCTGCGCCAGGACGGGCCGAATGCCCAGCACACCCGCGCCGAGGTCGCGCGGCGCATTCAGCGCAAGATCGGCTGGCCCGAGCACCGCGCGGTCAACGCCACGGACTTCCTCGAGGCCTTCTACGCCGCCCAGCGCGGCCGGCTGGAGCGCGGCCTGCTGTTCGGCAAGCGGCGCGAGAGCAAGTACGACGAGGATTAGGCTCGGTCATCGTCTGCACAGCACCGCGTCCGCCGCTCAATCGAACACGGTGGCGAGGCGGTTGCCGTCGGCACCCTCCTTCTCGACCCGCAGGTCGTGGTAGGCCACCGCCGCGGCGACCGCGAACAGCGAGTAGGCCCCAAGGCCCACGAGCGCGCTCAAGAGGTTGCCGACGATCTCGAGGCCGGCCAGCGCGAAGGGCAAGGTCACGACGACGCTGAGCGCGCCGACGCCGGCCCCCACCACCAGCCCGAACACGAACAGAAAGCCGAGGATCAGCCACCGATGGCCGCGGGTGAGAGCGGCCGAGCGCTTCAAGCTGGCCACGACCCCGGGATTCTCGACCACGACGGTCGGGACCACCACCCACCAGTACACATACAGGTAGACGACGAGCCCGACGGCCGCGATCCCGAACACGAAGCCGATGAAGGGAATCATGGCCAGCACCGCCGCGACGACGATCACCCCGATCAGAATGGCATAGAGCAGGAGCGACACCAGCAGCACCGGGCCGATCCGGGCCAGCGCCATGCGCAGCGACTGCCCCACCGAAACCTCGAAGCCGCGCAGCTGTTGAATGGCGGCGTTGACCGTGCCAGCCGTGATCAGCAGGTAGGCGAGCAGACCGATCAACGCCACGGCGGCGGCCGCGATCCCCTGGGCCGGCGTGACCTCGCCTCGCGCGGGGTCGGCCACGATGTCGAGCCCGAGGAGCGCCATGAGCGCGAAGATGAGCAGGTAGCACGGCACGCCCAGGATCAGCGCGATGCCGAGATACTGCGGGATGCGGCTGAAGAATGTCCTGAACGAGCGGCCGAAGAGGCCGCCGAAACTCACCGTAGTCGCAACGCCGCCCGCCATGCCCCTCCCCCTCCGAAGCTGTTCATGCGTCGATGTGCCGCCTAGTCGAACACCTGTGCGATCTGGCCGGTGTCGCCGCCCTCCTTGGCGATGCGCAAGTCGTGGTAGCCGACCGAGATCATCACCGCGTTGAGCGCGGTCATGAACGCGTTGACGACCCAACCGATCAGCGTCAGGCCGACGAAGCCGACGGCGAACTGGAACACCGAGCCGATGACCGCGCCGACCGCGATCTGCAGCAGGCCGATGATGATGACGATGGCGAACACCTGCCAGCGGTAGCCCTTGGTCAAATCGGCGCTGCGGCGAAGGGCCCCGCCGACACCCGGTTGCTCGACCACCGCGGCGGGTATGGCGACCCACAGTATGGTCAGGACAATGAAGCCGGGAACGACCAGCAGCACCAGCCCGACGCCCACCGCGAGGCCGACGATGATCGCCACGGCGACCACCGGCAGGAAGGTCTGCAGGCCGCCTGCAATGGCCGCGCTCAGCGACACGCTGCCGCTGCGCAGCGACTGGATGGTGCCGTAGACCAGCGCGGCGGTCAGCAGGTAGCCGAACAGCGCCTGGATCACGGTGAGCAAGACCTGGCCGCCGCCGAAGGGCTCCTGCGGTGGCCCCATGAGCAGCGCCAGGACCGCGGGTACCAGCAGGAACAGGAGCGCCATCAACATGAACGACGCGAAATTGCGGAAGAGGGTCCGGAAGCCCTTGGACA
>CAZMTC010000066.1:0-15034 GCA_964569105.1 uncultured Alphaproteobacteria bacterium
CCGTGCTGGCGGTGCCGGTCATCAGGAACAGCATCATCGCCCCGGCGAAACCGATGTAGAACGAGCTGATCGCGAAGGCGAGCAGCTTGGTGTGCAGCGGCCGGATGCCGATCAACTCCGCCGCGATGTCCATGTCGCGGATCGCCATCCAGGCGCGGCCGATTCGGCCGCGCACCATGTTCTTGGCCGCGAGCGCCAGGATCACGGTCAGGGTCAGGGCCACCCAGTAGCGGTTCTCCAGCGGCGCTTTGGTCGACGTGCCCAGCGCGTCGGAGAGGCCGAAGGGCAGGAGCGCGCGAGGCACGCCGTCGATGGTTCCCGACGCGGGCACGAACCAGGCACCGTTCACGAACCACAGGAGGAAGAAGTGCGCCGCGAGCGTGGCCACCGCGAGGTAGAAGCCCTTGATGCGCAGGCTGGGAATTCCGAAAACGATGCCGACCGCCGCCGTGATCAGTCCAGCCAGTATGAATATGACGATGAAGTGAAGCCCCGGCACGGTCACCGCCAAATAATAGCCCATGAACGCGCCCAGCGCCATGAAGCCGCCGGTTCCGAGCGACACCTGTCCGCAATAGCCGGTCAGGATGTTGAGCCCGAGCGCTGCCACCGACCAGACCAGGACCGGGATCAGGATGACCTCGAACCAGTAGTCGTTGGCGACGAACGGCACCACCAGGAACAAGACGGCGATGAACCCCCACACCACCCAGCGATCCTGGGCGATGGGGAAGATCTGCTGATCCGCCGAATAGCTGGTCTTGAACTGCCCCGCCTCGCGGTAAAGCATCGCCCTACACCCTCTCGATGATCTTTTCGCCGAACAGGCCCTGCGGCCTGAACACCAGGAACAGAAGCGCGACCATGTAGGCGAACCAGCCCTCGATGCCGCGGCCGAACGCGTCCTGCCAGTAGAGCTCGCCGAGCTTCTCGGCGACGCCGATGATCAGGCCGCCGACGATCACGCCCGGCACCGAGGTGAACCCGCCGAGGATCAATACCGGCAGCGCCTTGAGCGCGACGATCTGCAGGCCGAAGCCGACGCCGCCCTTGAGGCCCCAGAAGATGCCCGCGGCGATCGCCACCACGCCGGCGATGGCCCAGACCACCACCCACACCGACTTGAGCGGGATGCCGACCGACTGTGCCGCCTGATGGTCGTCCGCCACCGCGCGCAAGGCCCGGCCCAGGCGGGAGAACCGGAAGAACAGCAGCAACAGGCCGACCAGCGCCGCGGCCACGCCGGCCGCGGCGATGTCCTGCTTGAGCAGGAAGATGCCGGGCCGGCGTGCCTCGGGGTTCATGAACTCCCCGAACACGAACGGACCGCGCGGGATGCCCAGCTCGGCCGCGGGGATGTTCTCGATATCGCCGCCGAAGATGAACTCGCCCATGCCGATGAAGAAGAAGGTCAGCCCGATGGTCACCATGAACAGGATGATCGGTTCCTGGTTGACCAGCGGCCGGAGGATGATGGGCTCGACAGTGCCGGCGATGCCGAACATCACCACAACGGTGAGCACCAGCGAGACCCACACCGGCAGGTTGGCGATCCATAGGCCGGCAATGGCGAGCACCGCGCCGACGATCAGAACGGTCTTCATCATCACGCCGCCACCCTCGAACAGCGCGGTCAGGCCATCGCCCAGCGAGATCACGCCCGCGTCGCGCAGCGCGATCAGCGTCCCCACCACCAGGGCGATGCCGATCGCCGCACCGACGATGCCGCCATCGGCCTCGGGCGCGACGGCGAGATAGAGGAATACCGACAGGCCGGCGTAGAACAGGGTCAGGCCGACCGAGCGGACAACGCGCATGGCGTTGCCGCCCCCGGACGCCCTCGGCGCCGCGGCGGCACCGACCGATTGCGGCACCGCCTGCCGCCCTGCGGCGAAACGCCCGATCAGGAACGCGGCCAGGCCGACCGCCGCGATGACGCCCCACATCAGCGAGTACTGGCCCTCGCCCAGCGGCAGCTCGTAGAGCTCGACCAGCGTCAGCGCGGCGAGCACGATCATCACGCCCTGGGCGAAATTGAGCTGCTCGGAAGCCTTGAAGATCAGCGCGAAGCCCAGCGCCACCAGCGCGTACATGAAGCCGGTCATCAGCCCCATCAGCACCACGTTGACGAAGAACACCGGCTCTCCGGCCATCTGGACGAAGGGGCCGATCAGCGCGTCGTAGAGGAATTCCAGAATTACCACCTGACTGTTCCTTCCGAGCGTGTCCCGTGGTGATCCCTAGTCATGCGCGACGCCGAGATAGGCGTCGATCACGTCCTGGTCGCTGCGGACTTCGTCGGGCGTCCCGTCCGCGATCTTCTTGCCGTAATCGAGCACGATCACGCGGTCGGAGATGTCCATCACCACGCCCATGTCGTGCTCGATCAGCGCGATGGTGGTGCCCATCTGCTCGTTCACGTCGAGCACGAAGCGGCACATGTCCTCCTTCTCCTCGACGTTCATGCCCGCCATCGGCTCGTCGAGCAGCAGCAGGTCCGGCTCGGCCGCCAGCGCGCGCGCTAGCTCGACGCGCTTCTGCAGACCGTAGGGCAGGCGCCCGGCGGGCACGCGGCGAATGTCCTGGATCTCGAGGAAGTCGATGATGCGCTCGACGGCCTCGCGGTGCTCGATCTCGCGCCGCTTGGCCGGGCCGAAGTGGATCGCCTCGAACAGGAAGTTGTTGGTCAGGGCGCCGATCGGGCTGTGGCCCTGCATCTTGAGAATCCGCCCGGCCATGATGTTGTCGAGCACCGACATGCCGCGGAACAGCGCCACGTTCTGGAAGGTGCGTGAAATGCCCTGCATGGCCGCAACGTGCGGCTTCATCTTCGAACGCTTCTCGCCCTTGAAGTTAATCACGCCTTCCTGCGGGTGATAGAAGCCGTTGATGACGTTGAGCAACGAGGTCTTGCCCGCGCCGTTGGGGCCGATGATCGCGCGGATCTCGCGCTCCTGGATGTCGAAGCTGACATCGGTCAGGGCCCGCACGCCGCCGAAGCGGAGCGAGATGTTGTCGACCTCCAGCAGGGTGCCGCCGCGCGCGGGGCGGTTATGGCCCGGCTGGAGCGACGGCTCCATCTGCGTGGTGGTTTCGTCGGGCATGGGCTCAGCTCGCTTTCTTCAGTTCCGGGGCCCCGGCGTCGCCGTAGGTCTCGGCGTCCCAGATCTCCAGGTCCGCCTTGATCTTGCCGGTGCGGCCGTCCTCGAAGGTAACCTCGGTCTCGAACGCGACGCGATCCTTGCCACCGTAGAACGCGTCGATCACCGGCGCATAGCGCTCGGCGACGAAGCGGCGCCGCACCTTGCGCGTGCGGGTCAGCTCGCCGTCGTCGGCGTCGAGTTCCTTGTGCAGGAGCAGGAAGCGCTTGATCTGCGACCCGCGCAGCCCCTCCTCCCCGGCCAAATCGCGGTTGATCTCCTCGACCGCTGCCTTGACCAACTCGTGGACCTCGCGCTTGGCGGCGAGCTCCGTGTAGCCGCCATAGCCGATGGCGTTGCGCTCGGCCCACTTGCCGATCGACTCGGGATCGATCGAGATCATCGCCGTGACGAAGTCGCGCTCGTGGCCGAAGCACACGCACTCGCGGATCCAGGGCGAGAATTTGAGCTTGTTCTCGAGGTACTTGGGCGCGAACACGGTGCCGTCTTCCAGCCGCCCCACGTCCTTGGCGCGGTCGATGATCTTGAGGTGGCCGTCATGGTCGATGATGCCGGCGTCGCCGGTATGGACCCAGCCGTCGGGGGTCTTGGTTTCGGCCGTCGCCTCGGGGTTCTTGTAGTACTCCTTGAACACGCCGGGGCTGCGGTACAGAACCTCGCCGGTTTTCTCGTCGATCTTGATCTCGACGCCCTCGATCGCGACGCCGACCGTATCGGGCTTGACCTCGCCGTCGGGCTGGATGGTCAGGAACACCGAGCATTCGGTCTGGCCGTAGAGCTGCTTGAGATTCATGCCCAGCGAGCGGAAGAAGTCGAAGATGTCGGGGCCGATCGCCTCGCCCGCCGTGTAGGCCAGGCGCACGCGCGAGAAGCCCAGCGTGTTCAGGAGCGGCCCGTAGACCAGGACCCGCCCCAGACCGTAGCGAAAGCGGTCCCACGCGCCGACGGGCTTGTTGTCGATCAGCTTGAGGCCGACCTCCTTCGCCACTCCCATGAAGTAGTCGAACAGCTTGCGCTTGATCCAGCTCGCGTCCTCCATGCGGACCATCACCGTGGTCAGCAGGTTCTCGAACACGCGCGGCGGCGCGAAATAATAGGTCGGGCCGATCTCGCGCAGGTCCTCGATTACCGTGTTCGGGCTTTCGGGGCAGTTGACGCAGAACCCGACCAGATAGGACTGCGCGATCGAGAATGCGCTCTGCCCGACCCAGGCGAGCGGCAGATAGGCCAGGATCTCGTCGTCGGGGAGCAGGCCCTCCCAGTCCGCCCCAGCCTTGGCCGCCTTGAGCATGTTGTCGAAGGTGAGCATGACACCCTTGGGGTTGCCCGTCGTCCCCGAGGTGTAGGCCATGATGGCGACATCCTCGCCCTTACTCTTGGCCATTTCCTGGGCGTAGAAATCCGGCTTCTTCGCGGCGAGCTCGCGCCCGAGCTTCTGGACCTCCTTGAAGTCATGGAGACCCTTCTCGGTGTAGTTCCGCATGCCGCGGTCGTCTTCGTAGATGATCTTCTCGAGCTTTTTGGTCTCGGGGCGGACCTCGAGCAGCTTGTCGACCTGCTCCTGGTCCTCGACCAGCGCGAAGCGTACCTCGGCGTGATCGATGACGAACTGCAGTTCCTTCGCGGGCGAGTCCTGGTACATCGGCACCGGTATCGCGCCGATCGCCTGGGCGGCCGCCACGCCCCAGTAGAGCTGTGGCCGGTTCTCGCCGATAAGGGCCAACTTGTCGCCGCGCTTGAGGCCCAGGGCGGCCAGGCCCTCGGCCAGCGCCTTCACCTCGTCGCGCATCTGCGACCAGGTCCAGGTCTGCCAGATGCCGAATTCCTTCTCGCGGATCGCCGGCCGCTGCGCGAAACGCTGGGCGTTGAGTTCGAGAAGCTTGGGATAGGTGTCGGCGGTGTCGACGCCGGAAGCCATGGGCGTTCCTCCTCGGTTACGGCCGCGCATACCAAAGGAGGGGGGCCCTGCCCCACGGGCTGTCGCAGAACGGTCCGGCGACCACCTCGATAACCCCGCGCCGGAGCGCCGGTCCGTGACCCGATTGCCTCCCTGGCCGCGCTCGCGCATTCCACGCGTTATTTCTTTTCGCAAACCAGGGCGCCTAGCTAGCCAAATTGCCACACAAGGTCAAGCGCGGCTTGGCAACAATCGCGTGATCGCCGGCTCACGTCAGCTCGAAGCGGAAGCGGCCGTTCGCGTCACGCTCGCGGCGAACCTCGCCGGCCCGCACCAGCCGGTTGAGATGCGCCACCGTCTCGCCGATCGCGAACATGGTCTGGAACGGATCCAGCTTGCGCGGGAACATCGCACCCAGCGCTTCCATCGTCGTGTGCGGGTCGCCGAGAGCGCGGGCGAGATGCCCGAGCCGCTCCTGGTGGTGCGCGGCGATCTGGGCGATTCGCGTGTGCAAGCCGCGGAACGGCAGCCCGTGCGAGGGCAGGACCAGCACATCGGGCGGCAGGTCGAGAAACTGGCGGTTGGCCTCGAGATAGTCGCCCAGCGGATCCGCCTCGGGCTCGGCCGGCCACACCGAGATATTCGAGGTGATGCGCGGCAGCACCTGGTCGCCCGAGATCAGCACTCCCGCATCGGGCTGGTACAGGCAGGCATGTTCCGGCGAGTGGCCCTCGCCCACCACCACGCGCCAGACGCGCCCGCCGATCGTCACCGCGTCGCCGCCGCGGATGCGCCGGAATGACGGCGGCGCCTCGGTCACGCCGTGGCGATAGGTCTGCGGCCGCCGCGAGAACTCGTCGAGCAGGTCTTCGTCGGCACCGTGGACGCGGTAGAACTCCGCCGCGTGCGGCGTCGACAGGTCGCCGGCGTCGTGCACCAGCGTCTTGTGCAGGTACCACTCGCCCCGCGTCGCCCACACCTCGGCGCCGGTCCGGTCGGCGAGCCATCCGGCGAGGCCGATATGGTCGGGATGGCAGTGGGTGATCAGCAGGCGCCGGACCGGGCGATCGGACAGCGGCCCGTCGAGCAGGGTGCGCCACACGCCGCGCGTCTTGTTCGACGCGATGCCGGTGTCGACCAGCGTCCAGCCGTCGCCGTCCGCGAGCGCCCACAGGTTGATGTGGTCGAGGGCGAAGGGCAGCGGCATGCGGATCCAGTGCACACCCGGCGCGACCTCGACCAGCACGCCGGCTTCCGGCGGCTCCGCGAAGGGATAGACGAGCTCGCTTTCCGGGGTCTTCGCGGCAGCGGTCATGCGGCGGCCTCGGTGCCGACCGCCTTGCCGACGAAGCGGGCGATGTGGTCCAGGGCCATTTCGGTCGCGTCGACGTGGATGCTGTGGCCGCAGTCGGGAATGGTCACCGCCTCGGCCGGCCCCCCGGCGCCGGCGCAGATCGCCTCGATCTGGGCCATGGTGCCGTACTGATCGTCCTCGCCCTGCATGACGAGAAGCGGGCACTCTACCAGCGGCAGCACGTCCTCGATGGTCCAGTCCCGGAACTCGGGCAGCAGCCAGACGTCGTTCCAGCCGAAGAACGCGCCGTCGACATCGTCGTGATAGCGGGCGAGCCGCTCGCGCAGGTCGGTGGTCTGATACGCCTTGCGCGCCGCGGCGATGCTGGCGACGCAGACATCCTCGTTGAACACGTGGGCGGCGAGGGTGACCGCCGCGCGTGGGCGCGGCCCGGGCAGGCCCGGCGTACCGGCGTGGATCAGGGCGATCGTGCCGCCGTCGGAATGGCCGAGCAGGATCGGATCGCGCACGCCGAGCGTGTCGAGCAGCGCGGGGAGCACGACCCGTGCCTCGCGGTGCATGAAGTCGGGCTTGCGCGCGCCTTCGATCGGGTCGGAGCGGCCGTAACCCTGGCGGCTGTAGACCAGCACGCCCAACCCGGTGCGCGCTTGCACAGCGGCCGGAAAGTCCTTCCACATCGCCAGGGAGCCGAGGCCCTCGTGCAGCATCACGATGCTCGGGCCCTCGTCGGCGTCGGGACCGAGCCACGCATACTCCAGGCGGTGGCCGTCCACATGAACAAAAGGCATGGAAACTCCCCCGTTTACGGCAGCGCGCGGCGACCGGCGGTGCTGTCGGAGGTCAGGCCGCCGGCCTGGCCTTGAAGTCGATGGCGCCCTCGGGCAGCAGGTAGAGTACGATGGCCTCGCCGCCGCTGATCGTCGGATGGTGGCCCGAGTCGGGCCCGTAGACGCACCAGCCGGCGCCGTTGCCGTCGAACCTGGCGTCGCCGTCGGTCGGCATCACCAGGCACACCTCGCCGTTGGGATGGCGGTGATAGGGCCCCTTGAGGTCGCGATACTTGACCACGTCGACGGACAGGTCGTGCATCTCCGGCGTGGGCTTGATCACGCGGCCGTAGCGCAGGCCGCTGTTCTCGTTCTCGGCCAGCCAGCCTTCGGCGACGCCGGTCTCGCACGCCACCTTGATCGCGTCGTAGGTCTGGGAGCCCGGGCCGAAGTCGCGGTTGAGCTCCGCCTCCAACTCCTTGTCGAGCGCCTTGCCGGCGATGGCGTCGGCGACCTGCTTCATCAGCGTGTCGAATTGCTCGCGGCTCATGCTCGTCATCCTCCTCGATTCAGTGTCGCGGCGCGGCGCGACGTTGCAAGCAAGCTATGAAGTCACTCCAGCGGTGGCAAGTCGGCCAGCGCGGGAACGACCCTGTCCCGCTCGGCCAGCAGCGCATTGACCGCGCGCACCAGCGTAACCCCGTCTTCGACCAGGGCCATGCCCAGCGACACGTGTCCCATGCTCTCGACCACGAACAGCGCGGCCGCCGGCGCCGCGGCCGCGAGCTTGCGGCTCTCGGTGTATGGGATCATCGGGTCGGCACGGCCATGCACCAGGATCAGCCGCGCCTCGAGCATGCCCAGGTCGCGGCGGCTCAAATCCAGCCCCATGATCTGCTCGCGCACCGCGTCAGGCAGGGCGGCGATCAGGTCGGGCACGCGTTCGGGATCGTCGTTGGTCGCCAGCGCGTAGACCGCGCGGCCTTCGGGCCCGAGCCGGTCGATCAGCGCCGAGATGTCGTCGTCCGGATCGCGCATCCTGCGCGCGGCCATGGCCCACAGCGCGATGCGGTCGTCCTCGCGCGCCAGCAACCCGGCATTGGCATAGACCAGCATCCAGGTGCCGTAGTCGTTGGGCGCGCGAAAGCGCCATTCGGCGCCCGGCTCGGGCCGGTACCAGCCGGTCGACGAGTAGGTCAGCGCCGCGACCACGTCGTAGTAGCCGCCGATGCCGAGCACGAAGCCGATCATGGGCTGCGTCTCGGGCTCGAGCGCGGCCAGCACCGCGGGCCCGACCGCATACGAGATCGCCGCCACGCCGATATTTCGGTAGCCGAGCCGCTCGGCCCGGGCGGCCATATGCCGCACGGCGCGGGCGATCGGCTCGGCGTCGGCGGCGCTGAGCCGGAAGGTGCGGATGCCCTCGATGTCGGGCACCAGCACGGCGAAGCGCGCCCGAGCCAGCGTCCGGGCGAAATGCGCCATGGCGGGATGATCCTTGCCCATGCGGGCGGCGCCGTGAACCAGCACCATCGCCGCCTCCGGCCGGTCCCCGCCGGGCGGCAGATAGAGGTCGGCCGCCATCGGACCGCCGGATCCCACGAGCGTGACGGTCTCGCGATCGTCCGGCGGGAGCAGGTCGATGGGGCCGTCCTCCCGGGGTGGGCCGGCCTGGATCGCCCGCAGGATGGTCGCCGCTTCGCCGGCCCACAGGTAAAGCCCGCCCGCGGCCACGAGAAATAGGAACAGGATGCCGCCGAACCATCGGGCAAGGCGGCGGCCGCGTCGGGTCATCGCCGGACCCAGCTCAGACGGTCAGCTCCGCCGCCTGCTCGGCCAGCGCCTCGAGCCGCCGGACGTTGCCCTGGATCGCCGTGCGCTGGTGATAGAACCGCAGGCCGCGCAGGCCGCCCAGCTCCTCGCCGCCGCCCGCACGACCGGGGCCGCCATGGACGCAGTTGGGCATGACGATGCCGTGGCCGGTGCCCGACTTGCCGACCGCCTCGTCGATCGCGTAGACGCGGCCGTGCCAGGGTGCCAGCGCCACCGCCGCCTCGGTGGCGAAACCGTCGTCGCCGGTGAACAGCGAGGCGACCAGCGAGCCGCCGCCCCGGCCGGCGAGCGCGAAGGCGTCGGCGGGATCACGGTAGGGCATCACGGTGGCGACCGGCCCGAACGCCTCGACCTCGTGCACCGAGCGTGCGTTCGCCGGGTCGGCGCAGCGCAGCAGGGTGGGGGCGACGAACGCGCCCTTCTCCGGATCGGCGTCGACCGGGTTGCCGACGTCGCCGCCGGTGACGATCTCAGCGTCGCTCGCCAGGGCCTCGATGTTGTCCAGCACGGCGCGCTGTTGGGTCTTGTCGACGATCGGGCCCATGCGGACGTTCTCGTTTGCCGGGTCACCGTAGGCGGTCTTGGCGAGTCGCTCCGCGAGCGCGTCGGTGACCGCATCGTAGAGCGGCGCGGGGACCAGCGCGCGGCGGATGGCGGTGCATTTCTGGCCCGCCTTGACCGTCATCTCGCGCGCCACCTCCTTGACGAACAGATCGAACTCGGGCGCCCCGGGCTCGGCGTCCGGACCGAGCAGTGCGGTGTTGAGGCTGTCGGCCTCGACGTTGAAGCGCGCGCCCGAGGCGATGACGTTGGGGTTGGCGCGTAGCTTGTGCGCGGTCTCGGCCGAGCCGGTAAAGGCGATCGCATCCGCGCCGGTGACGTGGTCGAGCAGGTCGCGCGCCGAGCCGCAGACCAGCGACAGCGCGCCCTCGGGCAGCACGCCGGCCTCGATCACGTCGCGCACCATCTGGTAGCTGAGCAGCGCCGTGGCGGTGGCCGGCTTGGCGACTACCGGCACGCCCGAGAGCAGCGCCACGGCCGCCTTCTCCCAAAGACCCCAGGACGGGAAGTTGAAGGCGTTGATGTGGACGGCGCAGCCGCCGATCGGCACCGACAGGTGCATGGCCTGGAAGGCCTCGTCCTTGCCCAGCCGCTCGAAGCCGCCGTCGCGCAGCATGCGGAAATCGCCCAGCACCTTGCGCCCCAGGCCGGAATAGACCTGCAGCGTGCCGGTGCCGCCGTCGATGTCGATGGCGGCGTCGATCGCGGTGTTGCCGGAGTTGATGCGCGCGGTCTCCGCGTAGGTGTCGCGGTTGGCGGCCAGCACCTCGACCACCTTCTTGAGCATCTCGCCGCGCTCGGCGTATGTCATGGCGCCCAGCGCGGGGTGGCCTACCGTGCGCGCGTGGTCGAGCGCCGCGGCCAGATCGATGCCCTCGGCCGAGGCACGGGCGACTTCCTCGCCCGTGGTCGGATTGTAGAGCGGGGTTCCGGCCCCCGTCCCCGCGACCCAGTTGCCGCCTACGTAGTTCTCGAGCTGCATGCCTCTCCCCTTCCTTCGCGTGTGCGAGTGAACCGGGGATCGGACCGGCGCGCGCCGGCACCCGCGCCGAGAGCTCAGGCCGCTGCGGCGCGGGGATTGCTAAAATTTCCGATCCACTCCTTGGCCCATTCTGCAGCCTCCTCCTCCGGGATCGTCCCCGAGCTGGCGTCATGCTGGAATACTTCGCCGACGCGCTCGGCGCCCAGCTCACGCAGCACCTCGTCGAACTGCTTGCCGCCGAAGCAGAAGGTGTCCGCGTAGGTGCGATCGCCGAGCGAGATGACGCCGTACTTCGTCCCCGCGAGGTCGGGCTTGTTCGCCTTGAGATCCTCGAACATTTTCATTGCGTTGTCGGGGACGTCGCCCTGACCGTAGGTGGAGGTGCAGATCAGGTAGGTCTTGGAGGGATCGATCGCCGAGCCGTCCAGGTCGTCCATCGGCTCGACCTCCACCGTATGCCCCATCTCGGTCAACGCGTCGCCGACGTCCTCTGCGACCAGTTCGGCCGTCCCGGTCATGGTGCCAACGAGGATTGTCAGTTCAACCGACAACGCATCCTCCATCGATATCGTGATTGCATGCCAGAGAAGGCCGCGGCCGCGCCTCCGCCGAGGGGACCGGAGCCTCACGCTCAAAATGGAGCATAGTGCAGACGACGCTTGCTGACAAGCATTATAATGCATATCATGTGTTCCAACATGAATTTTAGTTTGCGCCGGACCGGGGCGCCGGGGCCGGCTGACCGGGTGCAGGAGCCGAACCAGATGCAGCGCGCGAACCGGGCCGCCAGGTCCTCCCCCGACGGCGAGCGCCGTGCGCCCTGCGCGGCGGAGGCGCATGCCGACTATCTCAAGATCCTGGGCGAGCGGGTGCGCGATGCACGCGCCCGGCGCGGCATGACGCGCAAGATCCTGGCCGCCGATTCGGGCGTCTCCGAACGCTATCTCGCGCAGCTCGAAAGCGGCCAGGGCAACATCTCGATCGCGCTGCTGCGCCAGGTGGCGGAGGCGATGAGCGTGCCGATCACGGACTTGGTGCGCGACGGGGCAGAGCGGCCGGTCGAGCTGACGCTCCTGCTGCAGCGCCTCTCCCGCCTCAGTCCCGAGGAACTCAGCGAGGCGCACCGACTGGTCAATGAGCGCTTCGGCCGCTCGGTCGACGGCGACCGCAACGCCCGCATCGCGCTGATCGGCCTGCGCGGCGCCGGCAAGACCACGCTGGGCCGCATGCTGGCCAAGCGGCTGAACGTGCCGTTCCTCGAGATGGCGACGGAAATCGAGCGCGATTCGGGCATGAGCCTGAACGAGGTCTTCTCGCTCTCCGGCCAAGCGGCCTACCGCCGTTACGAGCGCCGCGCGCTCGAGCGCATCCTGGAAAGCCACCGGTCCGGCGTGATCGCCACCGGCGGCTCGCTCGTCTCCGAGCCGGCGACCTACGACCTGCTGCTCAACGGCTGCTTCACCGTGTGGGTCAAATGCTCGCCCGAGGAGCACATGATGCGGGTCGTGGCGCAGGGCGACATGCGGCCGATGGCCGGCAACGCCGAGGCGATGGACGATTTGCGCCGCATCCTCGAGGGGCGCGAGGCGCTCTACGCCAAGGCCGACGCGGTAGTGGACACATCCGGATGCACGCCCGACGAGGCGGTGGAGGACCTGCTGAGGATCCTGCCGGCGGTCGAGGCGCGCAAGGTCACCGCCTGAGCGGGCGATGGCCGCGGTCATCGGGCACGCGGGTGCGAACACTCGACCCGGGCCAGCACAATAGTTCTTGCTTGGTGGCATAGACTGCACTATATTGCACATTAATGGACGCATCGACGCGGCCGCATTTCCATGCGCGCGAAGAGTTCGAGGGCCGGATTTCCCGGCGCCCGACCCGAGGGAGGGAGAAAGCTGCGATGGCAGAGAATATCGTCACCTACGACCGCGACCCGGAAAGCTACAAGCACTGGAAGGTCGAGTATGACGGCCCGGTGGCGCGCCTCGTCATGGACGTCGACGAGGACGGCGGGGTGCGCCCTGGCTACACGCTCAAGATGAACTCCTATGACCTCGGCGTCGACATGGAGCTCAACGACGCGGTCCAACGCGTGCGTTTCGAGCATCCCGAGGTCAAGGTGGTGGTGATCACCTCGGGCAAGGACCGGATGTTCTGCGCCGGCGCCAACATCAACATGCTGGGCCAGTCCTCGCACCAGTGGAAGGTCAACTTCTGCAAGTTCACCAACGAGACCCGCAACGGCCTCGAAGACGCCTCGCGCACCTCGGGCCTGAAGTCGATCGCGGCGGTCAACGGCGCCTGCGCCGGCGGCGGCTACGAGCTGGCGCTGGCCTGCGACAAGATCCTGCTGGTCGACGACCGCAGCTCGACGGTGAGCCTGCCCGAGGTGCCGCTGCTGGGCGTGCTGCCGGGCACCGGCGGCCTGACCCGCGTCACCGACAAGCGCAAGGTGCGCCGGGACCTGGCCGACGTGTTCTGCACCCAGTCCGAGGGCGTGCGCGCGGACCGGGCCAAGGAATGGGGCCTGATCGACGACTACGCGCCCGCCGGCAAATGGGACGAGCTGGTCAAGAAGCATGTCGACGAGGCGGTCAAGAGCTCCGACCGGCCCGACAACGAGAAGGGTGTCGCGCTGCCGCCGCTGGCGCGCGAGATCGACGACGCGGGCTATCACTACGAGTATGTCGACGTCGCGCTCGACTACGAGGGCCGCACGGCGACCATCACGGTCAGGGGCCCGGACAAGGACGAGCCCACCGACCCCGAGGCGATCCGCGAGAAGGGCGCCGAATGGTGGGCGCTCAAGATGACGCGCGAGCTGGACGACGCGATCCTCATGCTGCGCACCAACAACACCGAGCTCGGCCTGTGGCTGCTCAAGACCGCGGGCGAGGCCGACCCGGTGCTGGCGCAGGGCAAGGCGCTGCTCGACAACCAGAAGGACTGGTTCGTGCGCGAGACCACCAACTTCCTGCGCCGCACGCTGTCGCGTCTCGATACCTCGTCGCGCTCGATGTTCGCGCTGGTCGAGGCGGAGTCGAATTTCACCGGCATCCTGGCCGAGCTGCTGCTGGCGGCCGACCGCTCCTACATGCTCGACGACCAGGAGGAGCCCGAGAACTCTCCCTCGGTGATCCTCGACGACACCAATTTCGGCACATTCGCCATGGTCAACGGGCTGAGCCGCCTGGCCGACCACTTCCAGGAGAAGGACGCCGAGATCAAGGCGGTCGAGACGCGCAAGGGCGACAAGCTGGGCCCCAAGGACGCCCTGGAGCTGGGCCTGGTCACATTCGCGCCCGACGACCTGGACTGGGACGACGAGGTGCGCATCGCCATCGAGGAGCGCGCGAGCCTGTCGCCCGACGCGCTCACCGGCATGGAGGCGAGCCTGCGCTTCGGCGGGCCGGAAACCATGGAAACCAAGATCTTCGGTCGCCTGACCGCGTGGCAGAACTGGATCTTCATCCGGCCCAACGCGGTCGGCGAGAAGGGCGCGCTCAAGCTCTACGGCACCGGCACCAAGCCGCAATTCAATTGGGAAAGGGTCTGATCACCATGACTTCGATCAACTATTCGGAACGCATTCCGAACAACGTCGACCTGTCGAGCGATCGGCAGCTCCAGCGCGCGCTGGAGCGCTGGCAGCCCAGCTATCTCGACTGGTGGAAGGACCTCGGCCCGAAGGACTTCCAGGACAAGGAAGTCTATCTGCGCACCGCCACCTCGGTCGACGCCAAGGGTTGGGCCACCTACGGCCACGTCAAGATGCCCGACTACCGCTGGGGCATCTTCCTGGCCGACAGGGAGGAGGACCGGCGCATCCCGTTCGGCGACCTCTACGGCGAGCCGGTGTGGCAGCAGGTGCCGGGCGAGCACCGCTCGACCCTGCGCCGGCTGATCGTCACGCAAGGCGACACCGAGCCGGCCTCGGTGGAGCAGCAGCGCATGCTGGGCCATACCTGCCCGTCGATGTACGACATGCGCAATCTGTTCCAAGTCAACGTCGAGGAGGGCCGCCACCTGTGGGCGATGGTCTACCTCCTGCACGCCCATTTCGGCCGCGACGGCCGCGAGGAGGCGGAGGAGCTGCTGGCGCGCCATTCCGGCGACGAGGACAAGCCGCGCATCCTGGGCACGTTCAACGAGCCCATCGACGACTGGATGAGTTTCTTCTGCTTCACCTACTTCACCGACCGCGACGGCAAGTTCCAGCTCAAGATGCTGGCCGAATCGGGCTTCGACCCGCTGTCCCGCACCTGCCGGTTCATGCTGACCGAGGAGGCGCACCACATGTTCGTGGGCGAGACCGGGGTGGGGCGCGTCATCAAGCGCGCCTGCGAGGTGATGAACGAGCTTGACACCGACGATCCCAAGCGGGTGCGCGACCACGGTGCGATCGACCTGCCGACGGTTCAGAAGTACCTGAACTTCTGGTTCTCCTCGTCGCTCGACCTGTTCGGCGCCGACATCTCGACCAACGCGGCGTCCTACTTCGCCAACGGCCTCAAGGGC
>CAZMTC010000067.1:0-14869 GCA_964569105.1 uncultured Alphaproteobacteria bacterium
CCTCCCCCTCCCCCCTCCCCCCTCCCCCTTGGGGAGGGGGTTGGACAAGGTTGCGTTCCTATCCGAGCTCGAACCCCCCGGGCTCGAACCATCACTCGTCCAGCCGCCGCGCTTCCTCGGGCAGCATGATCGGGATGCCGTCGCGGATCGGGTAGGCGAGGCCCGCGGCTTCGCTGACCAGCTCCTGGCGCTCCCGGTCGTAGCGCAGGGTGGTGTGGCTCACCGGGCAGACCAGGATCTCGAGCAGCTTCGGGTCGATGTCGGTGCGGCCCGAGGGTGGGGTTTCGGTCTTTTCCTGCGTCATCGCCGTGCCCTCAGTGCCTCATGTCCGAGCCGTCCTCGCCGCCGGCCAGCGCCATCTCCATCAGCGCGATCATCACCCGGCCGCGCTCGTTGGTGTCGGGCGATTCGAGCAGCGCCTGCTTCTCCGAAGCTTCGAACGGGCAGATCATCGCCAGCGCGGTGACCAGCCGCTCGTCGGGCGTGCCCTCGATCGCCTCCCAGTCGGCCTTGATGCCGTGGGTGGTGAAATAGCCGCGCAGCGCCATCATCAGGCGGGTGCGGTCGAGGCTCACGTCGCGTTCCTCGCCGATGTCGGCCGCGGCATACGGGTCGTAGTCGGCCACGACCCGGCGATAGCCGTTCTTGAGCGGCAATTCCTGGATCACGTCGAAACGGCACTGGCCGGCCAGCGTGATCAGGATGCGATCGTCCTCGGTCTCCTCGTGCGCCGCGATGCGGCCGACGCAGCCGGTGCCGAAGATCTCGGGCCGATCGCCGGGGTCGGCGACCTCGGGCTCGCGCGGCTGGATCATGCCGATCATGCCCGCCCCGTCCAGCGCGTCGCGCACCATCGCCCGGTAGCGCGGCTCGAAAATGTTGAGCGGCAGCCGCGCCCCGGGCAGCAGCAGCACGCCCGACAGGGGAAAGATCGGAACGGTCCGCGGCAGATCGCCGGCCTTGACCCGCCTGTCGTCGATCATGGCGCCCGGCCGCGCATGGGGGTCCGTCTCATTACGCGAACAGGATGGACGAGAGCTGCTGGCGGCCGCGCTGGGTCCGCGGGTCGGCCGGGCCCAGCGCGTCGAAGATCTTGACCAGCTGCCTGCGCGCGGCGTCGTCGTTCCACTCGCGGTCGCGGCGGAAGATCTCGAGCAGGTGCTCGATCGCGCTCTCGGCGTCGCCGCGGGCGTAGAGCGCCACGGCCAGGTCGTAGCGCGCCTGATGGTCGTCCGGGCCGGCCTCGACCCTGGCGGCGAGCTCCCCGGTGTCGCCGGCGTCGGCGGCCTGCTCGGCCAGCTCGATCGCGGCGCGCGCGGCCTCGACGTCGGGATCGTTCTCGCCCGAGGACGGCACCTTGGCCAGCGCCAGCTTCGCGGCCTCGATGTCGCCCTTGCGCGCGGCGCACAGGGCGAGACCCGCGTGCGCCGCCACGCTCGACGGGTCGTGCTGGACGACCTGGCGGTAGACCTCGGCCGCGGCGTCGAGCTCGCCGGCCTCGACCGCGGCCTTGGCGTGCTCCAGCGCCTGGTCGACCGGCGACTTGCCGCCGCCCTCGCCGCCCTGCGCCGCGAGGGTGTCGACGAACTGCTTGAGCTGGCTCTCGGGCTGGGCGCCGACGAAGCCGTCGACCGGCTGGCCGCCGGCGAAGCCGTAGATGGTGGGGATCGACTGGATGCGCAGCTGGGCGGCGAGCTGCTGGTTCTCGTCGACGTTGATCTTGACCAGCCGGACCTTGCCGCCGGCCTCCTTGACCGCCTTCTCCAGCGCCGGGGTCAGCTGCTTGCAGGGGCCGCACCACGGCGCCCAGAAATCGACGATCACCGGCGTCTCGCGCGAGGCGACGATGACGTCCTGCTCGAAGCGGGCGGTGTCGCTGTCCTTGATCAGGTCGGCCCCGGCCTCGGCCTGCTGCGGGGCACCGATAATCGGTTCCATGGTCACCCTTCGGGCGCTCGTATGGGCATTGCTCGGTATCGCTGAACCGGAAAAATGGCGCTTGCGCCGGCCCCTGACAAGTCCGGCGTCAGGACCGCGCGACCGTTCCCAGGTCCATGACCTCGGGATCGTGGCCGCAGGCGCGCAGGAATTCGAGCAGATCCTCGGGCGCGATCGCCGTGGTCGCCGTGTTGGTCAGCGGGTGGACGTTGATCGCGTCGTGGGCCAGCAGCCCCTCGTCGACCACCACCTTGACCCGGCCCTCGGTGTCGTTGACCGCGGCGAAGGCGGTGACCGAGCCGGGCTCGACCCCCAGCACCTCGCGCAGCCGCTCGGCGTCGCCGAAGGACAGGCTCTTGGCCGCGCCGAGCGCCTTGCGCAGCGCTTTCATGTCGATCCGGCGGTCCTCGAGCGAGACCACCAGCCACATGGTCCATTTCTTGTCGCGCACGAACAGGTTCTTGGTGTGGCCGCCGGGCAGCTCGCCGCGCAGCGCCTTGCTCTCCTCGACCGTGAACACGGCCTCGTGCTCGACGGTCCGGGTCTCGATCCCGAGCGCGCGCAGGCGCTCGAACAGCTCTTCGGGGGTCATCGCCATGGGGCGCAGTGTAGGGCGGTTCGGTCTGCGAGGAAATCGGCGCCGCCCAGCAAAGACCAGCCGGCGGCCCGTGGCAACCGGGCGTGCCGCAGCCGTTTCCGGGCCTTGCGTCGTGCGGCCGTGTCCCCTATATCGGCGGCGTCCGGCTGTTGCATTCGCCGCGCGAGGCCCTATTATCCTGGGCTTCCGGCGAGGGCCGGTGCTCCGCGGGAGTAGCTCAGTGGTAGAGCATCACGTTGCCAACGTGAGGGTCGCGAGTTCAAATCTCGTCTCCCGCTCCAGATAACCGAACGCCGCCTGCGGAACCCCCGCGGCGGCGTTCGTCGTTTCAGGGCGGATCGCAGGTCGACAGCCCGCCCCCGGATCGGCCATCATCGCCGCGACGGCGGCGTCGCGGCACGGCGCCTACGGGAGCACGGGGGAGGGAACACGCATGCCGGCAGCCAGCGAGGCGCTGAAGGCCGAGCGGATCGAGAAGGTCGCCGCCCTGGCGGGCAAGCGCACCAAGGCCGGCCAAGCGATCGAGGACTTCGTCGCGCGCTTCTACGCCGACGTCCCGCCCGACGATCTGTGCGCCATCGAATCCGACGACCTCTACGGCGGCGCCATCGGCTTCTGGCAGTTCTGCCAGGAGCGCCGGCCCGGCACGCCCAAGGTCCGGGTGTTCAACCCCGACTTCGACGAGCACGGCTGGCGCTCGACCCACACCGTGGTCGAGATCGTCAACGACGACATGCCGTTCCTGGTCGACTCGGTGACCGGCGAGCTCAACCGGCGCGGCCTGGCGGTGCATCTGGTGATCCATCCGATCCTTCCGGTGGTGCGCGACGCCGAGGGCCGGCTGCGGGAGATCGGCGCGCCCGGCGCGACGGACGGCCATCTGCGCGAATCCCTGATGCATATCGAGATCGACGAGCAGGCCGGCGGCGAGGTGCACGAGGAGCTGCGCGGCTCGATCGCGAAGGTGCTCGAGGACGTACGCCTGGCGGTCGAGGACTGGAAGCCGATGCTCGGCAAGATCGACGAGGTGCTGGGCGAGCTCGAATCGGATCCGCCCCCCGGCCTGCCGGCCAAGGAGATCGAGACCGGCATCGCGTTCCTGCGATGGCTGCGCGACGATCATTTCACGCTGCTCGGCTACCGCGAGTACGAGACGGTGGGCACGGGCGCCGAAGCGCATATGGGCGTCGCGAAGGGCTCGGGGCTCGGGCTTCTGCGCGACGACGAGCTGCACGTCTTCGAGGGCGTCCATCGCCTGGCCGAGCTGCCGGCCGAGGTGCGCGAGTATCTGGAGCGCAAGCGCCTCCTGATCATCAACAAGGCCAACATGCGCTCGACCGTGCACCGGGCGGTGCACATGGACGCGATCGGGATCAAGCGCTTCGGCGCCGACGGCAGGGTGGCGCACGAGCGGCTGTTCGTCGGCCTGTTCACGTCCACCGTCTACACGCGCAGCCCGCGCAACATCCCGCTCCTCGCCGACAAGATCGACCGGATCGTCGAGCGCTCGGGCTTCGAGCCGTCGAGCCACAACGGCAAGGCGCTGCAGCATATCCTCGAGACCTATCCGCGCGACGAGCTGTTCCAGGCCAGCGAGGACGAGCTGCACGACATCTGCCGCGGCATCCTTCATCTGCAGGAGCGCCAGCGGATCGCGCTGTTCGTGCGTCAGGACGCCTTCCAGCGCTTCGTCTCCTGTCTCGTCTTCGTCCCGCGCGAGCGCTACAACACCCAGCTCCGCCAGCGCTTCCAGCAGATCCTGGAGCGCGCCTACGACGGCCCGGTCACTTCGTTCTCGACCCAGATCTCCGACGATTCGCTGCTCGGCCGGATTCAGTTCGGCATCAAGACCACGCCCGGCGCGGTTCCCGAGGTCGACGTCGCGCAACTCGAGGCGCGGCTGGTCGAGGCCGGGCGCTCGTGGTCCGATGACCTGCGCGACGCGCTGGTCGAGGAATACGGCGAGGAGCGCGGCCTGAGCTTCTTCCGCCGCTACGGCAACGCCTTCCCCGTCGCCTATACCGAGCAGTTCGCCGCACCGGCCGCGCTCGCCGACATCCGCCGGATCGAGGCCGTCCTCGACGGCGCGCATCTGGAACTCAACCTCTACCGCTCGCTCGAGGGCGAGCGCGGCGAAGTCCGCTTCAAGCTGTACAAGCAGGGTCGCTCGGTGCCGCTGTCCGGCGCGATGCCGCTGCTCGAGGAGATGGGTTTCCGCGTCGAGGCCGAGGTTCCCTACGAGGTCCAGCTCGCCGACGGCCCGCCGGTCTGGGTCCAGGACTTCGCGATGACCCACCGTATCGGCCAGCGCGAGCCGCCGCCGGGCATCCGCGAGTCGTTCCGCGAAGCGTTCCTCGCGGTCTGGGACGGCGCGATGGAGAACGACGGCTTCAACGAGCTGGTCGTGACCGCGAATCTGGACTGGCGCCGCGTGGTGATCCTGCGCGCCTATGCCAAGTACCTGCGCCAGACCGGCGCCGCCTTCTCGCAGGACTACATCGAGGAGGCGCTGAACCAGAACCCGGAGATCGCCCGCCTGCTGGTCGAGCTGTTCGAGGCGCGCTTCGACCCGGCGCAGGCGGATGACCGCGGCGAGCGCGAGGCGGCGCTGCGGGCGCAGATCGAGGACGGGCTGAACGCGGTCGAAAGCCTGGACCAGGACCGCATCGTCCGGCGCATGACCAATCTGATCGAGGCGACGCTGCGCACCAACGTCTGGCAGCGCACGGCCGACGGCGAGCCCAAGCCCTATGTGGCCGTCAAGTTCGACAGCCGCGCCATCGACCAACTGCCCGCGCCGCGGCCCTACCGCGAGATCTTCGTCTACTCGCCGCGGGTCGAGGGCGTGCACCTGCGCGGCGGCCCGGTGGCGCGCGGCGGGCTGCGCTGGTCGGACCGGCGCGAGGACTTCCGAACCGAGGTGCTGGGCCTGGTCAAGGCGCAGCAGGTCAAGAACGCGGTGATCGTGCCGGTCGGCTCCAAGGGCGGCTTCGTGGTCAAGACCGCGCCGCCCGCGACCGGCGACGCCCAGGCCGACCGGGAGGCGCGCCAGCAGGAGGGCATCGCCTGCTACAAGACCTTCATCTCGGGCCTGCTCGACCTGACCGACAATCTCAAGGGCGGCGACGTCGTGCCGCCGCCGGACGTCGTGCGCCACGACGAAGACGACCCCTATCTGGTGGTGGCGGCGGACAAGGGCACGGCGACCTTCTCCGACATCGCCAACGAGGTGGCCGAGGAGTACGGCTTCTGGCTGGGCGACGCCTTCGCCTCGGGCGGCTCGGCCGGCTACGACCACAAGAAGATGGGCATCACCGCGCGCGGCGCGTGGGAGGCGGTCAAGCGCCATTTCCGCGAGCTGGGCACCGACATCCAGTCGGAGCCGTTCACGGTCGTCGGCTGCGGCGACATGAGCGGCGACGTGTTCGGCAACGGCATGCTGCTGAGCGAGCGGATCAAGCTGGTGGGCGCCTTCAACCACCAGCACATCTTCGTCGACCCCGACCCCGATCCGGCCGCGAGCTTCGCCGAGCGCAAGCGGCTGTTCGAGCTGCCGCGCTCGAGCTGGGAGGACTACGACAAGCGCCTGATCTCCAAGGGCGGCGGCGTGTTCGAGCGCCGGGCCAAGTCGATATCGCTGACCCCCGAGATCAAGGCGCTGTTCGAGATCTCCGAGGACAAGGTCACGCCGGCCGAGCTGATCCGGGCCATGCTGTGCGCGCAGGCGGACCTGCTGTGGTTCGGCGGCATCGGCACCTACATCAAGGCGCCCGAGGAGAGCGACGCCGATACCGGCGACCGCACCAACGACGCGCTCCGCGTCGACGCCGACCATGTGCGCGCCCGCGTGGTGGGGGAGGGCGCCAACCTCGGCATCACCCAGCGCGGCCGCATCGCGCTCGCCACGCGCGGCTGCCGGCTCAATACCGACGCGATCGACAATTCCGCCGGCGTCGACTGCTCCGACCACGAGGTCAACATCAAGATCGCGCTCGCCGACCTCGTCGAGACCGGCGACATGACGCGCAAGCAGCGCGACAAGCTGCTCGTCGACATGACCGACGACGTGGCCGCGCTGGTGCTGCGCGACAACTACCAGCAGACCCAGGCCATCTCGCTGGTCGAGCGCATGGGCGTCGACATGCTCGAGCCGCAGGCCCGGCTCATCCGCGACCTCGAGCGCGCCGGGCGACTGGACCGCGCCCTCGAGCTGCTGCCCGACGAGGAGCAGCTCGCGGAGCGCAAGGCCGAGGATCGGGGCCTCACGCGCCCCGAACTCTCGGTCCTGCTGGCCTACGCCAAGATCGCGCTCAAGGACGCGCTGCTCGCATCGAAACTGCCCGACGACCCGATGCTGGCGGCGGACCTGCGGCGTTATTTCCCGAACGCGCTGGTCGAGCGTTGCGGCGACCGGCTGGACCGCCACCGGCTGCGCCGCGAGATTATCGCCACCCACACGACCAACTCGCTGATCAACCGGGTCGGACCGGCCTTCATGTACACGATCCGCGAGGAGACCGGGCAGGACGACGCGGCCATCGCGCGCGCCTACATCGTCTCGCGCGACGCCTTCGAGCTGCGCTCGCTGTGGGCCGAGGTCGAGGCCCTGGACAACCAGGTGCCGGCCGACCTCCAGCTCGACCTTCAGCTCGAGACGCGCATGCTGATCGAGCGGGCGACCATCTGGTTCCTGCGCAACACGTCCCAGCCGCTCGACGTGGCCGGCACGGTCGGCGCCTACCGGCCGGCGATCTCGACCCTGTCGGGCAACCTGTCCGATCTCCTGGACGAGCGCGAGCGCGGCCGGCTCGCGCATCGGGCCGAGGGCTATGTCGAGCGCGGCGCGCCCAAGGCGCTGGCCGCGCGCCTGGCCGCGCTGCCCATGGCCGTGCCGCTGCTCGACATCGTCCGCCTGGCCTCGGACAGCGACGCCTCGGCCGCCGATGTCGGCCGCGTCTACTTCACCCTGGGCGAACGGTTCAGCCTCGACTGGCTGCGCGAGGCGGCGGAGGCGATCGAGGCCGGCGACTATTGGGAGGATCTGGCGCTGCGCGCCATGGTCGACGACCTCTACAGCCACCAGTACGAGCTGACCGATCGCATCCTCGAGACCGCGGGCGGACAGGTCGCCGGCGCCGAGGCGGTGATCGACACGTGGATGGGCGCGCGTGCCGCCGCGGTCGAGCGGACCGCGCGGATGATCGACGAGATGCAGTCCACCGGCGCCGCGGACCTCGCCAAGCTCGCCGTCGCCAGCCGTCAGATCCGGGCGCTGCTCACCGCCGGCCGGTGATCCCGGGCCGGGCTGCCGGCCACGCGAAACCACAGCGAGTGGCCGGCGCGGGCTATACTGGAGGCCGAAGCCGGGCGCGCGGAGCCGGCGTGAGGGACAGGGACGACAGGGGGCAGCATGGCGGTGGCGGCGACGGATACGGGCACCGGCGCGCCCGAGCGGCCCACGAACTGGCGCGGGGTACTGTCCTGGTGCCTCTACGACTGGGCCAACTCGCCCTTCATCACGGTGATCGCGACCTTCGTCGTCTCCGCCTATTTCACCAAGGCGATGGCGCCCACCGAGGACATCGGCACCTCGCAATGGGGCTTCATGATGGGGCTGTCGGCGTTCGCCGTGGCGGTGCTCAGCCCCGTGCTGGGCGCGATCGCCGACCGCGGCGGGCCGCGCAAGCCCTGGCTGGCGGCGTGCACCGCGCTCATGGTCGTGGGCGCGGCCCTGCTGTGGTTCGCCACGCCCGCGCCCGGGTCGGTCCTGTTCGTGCTGCTGGTCGTCGGCATTTCCATGACGGCCTTCGAGCTCGGCATGGTGTTCTACAACGCCATGCTGCCCGGGCTGGTCGCCGAACGCATCGTCGGCCGCGTCTCGGGCTGGGCCTGGGCGCTGGGTTATGCCGGCGGTCTCTCCTGCCTGGTGCTGTCACTGTTCGTCTTCGTCCAGGCCGAGACGCCGCCCTTCGGGCTGTCGGAGGACGGCGCCGAGAACGTGCGTATCGTCGGGCCCATCGTGGCGCTGTGGATCCTGCTCTTCGCCTGGCCGGTCTTCGCCTGGACGCCCGAGCGCGTGTACGAGCGACGGCCGCTGGGGCGCGCCGTGAGCGAAGGGCTGGCCCAGCTCGCCCGCACCGTCCGCGAGGTGCGGCAGTACGGCGACGTGCTGCGCTTCCTGGTCGCGCGCATGCTCTACATGGACGGCATCAACACCGTGTTCATCTTCGGCGGCATCTACGCCGCCGGCACCTTCGGCATGGAGGTGGCCGAGGTGGCGCTGTTCGGAATTCTCCTGAACGTCACCGCGGGCGGCGGCGCCTTCGTGTTCGGCTGGCTCGACGATCGCATCGGCGCCAAGCCCACCATCCTGGTTTCGATTCTGGGCATCGTCGCCGCCGGCGTGCCGCTCCTCATCGTCGAGAGCAAGCTGGCCTTCTACGTCCTCGGCTGCTTCATCGGGCTGTTCTTCGGCCCGGTCCAGTCGGCCAGCCGCTCGCTGATGGCGCGCATGGCGCCGCCGGGCAAGGAGACCGAGATGTTCGGCCTCTACGCCTTCTCGGGCAAGGTCACCGCCTTCTTCGGCCCCTGGATCGTCGGCGTCGTCGCCGCCTATGCCGGCCAGCGCTGGGCCATGGCCACGGTGATGCCGTTCATCGTCGCGGGCGGGTTGATGCTGTGGCTGACGGTGAGCACCAAGCGGGTCGACCCGGACGCGGTGATCGATTGAGAGCGGCGGGTCAGGTGCCCTGCAGCCAGTTCTCGACCGCCAGGGTCTCGATCCGCCCGAACTCTCGTTCGTTCGCCGTCACCAGGACCTGGCCGGCCGCCACCGTCTGTGCTGCGATCAACAGATCGTTGCCGCCGATCGGCGTGCCGGTGCGCTCCAGCGCCACGCGCAGCTCCGCATAGACGGCATCGGCCGGCGGCTCGAAGGGCAGGACATCGAGCGCGCCAAGCACCGCATCCAGCTGCGACGTCAACCGCGCGGAGCCCCGCTTGGCCGCGCCGTAGCGCAGTTCGGCCGCGACGATGACGCTGGTGCAGACGGCCCCTTCGCCCACCTCGCGGATGTGCCGGGTCACCGGACCGTGGGGATGGCGCACCAGCTCGGAGACGATGTTCGTGTCCAGCAGGTAGCGTGGAGTCACAGGCCGACCGGATCCGGCTTTGGATCGGGGATCGGCGGGAAATCCTCGTCTAACGGCTCGAGCCGGTCGAGCACCCGCAGCAGCGACCCGGGCTGAGCGGGCTCCAGGATCAAGCGGTCGCCCTCGCGCCGGATAACGGCATCCTCGCCGGGCAGCTCGAACTCCCGCGGAATCCGCACCGCCTGGTTGCGTCCGTTCTTGAACAGCTTGACGCGACGCTCTTCGCCCATTGGCGGCTCCATTGGCATATGACTAAGCATATGCCGGCGCCGCGCGCCGTCAAGCGCCGAGGCGTACTCAATGCCGGAAGTGCCGCCGCCCCGTCACCACCATGGCCAGCCCGGCCTCGTCGGCGGCCGCGATCACCTCCTCGTCGCGCATCGAGCCGCCCGGGTGGATGACGGCGGCGATGCCGGCCTCGGCGCCGACCAGGAGCGCGTCGGGGAAGGGGAAGAAGGCGTCCGAGGCCATCACCGCGCCCGCAGCCCGGCTCTCGGGTTCGCCGGCGTCGCGCGCGAACTCCTCGGCCTTGCGCGCGGCGAGGCGGACCGAGTCGACCCGGCTCATCTGCCCCGCCCCCACGCCGACGGCCACGCGGCCGCGGGCGAAGACGATGGCGTTGGACTTGACGTGCTTGCACACGGTGAAGGCGAACAGCATGTCCGCCATCTCGGCCTTCGAGGGGATGCGCTTCGAGACCACCTTGTGCGTCCCCGCCACCGCCTTGAAGTCGCGGGTCTGGACCAGCCAGCCGCCGGCGACGGTGCGCAGGGTCAGCCCCTGCGCCGCCGGGTCGGGCATGGCGCCGGTGAGCAGCAGGCGCAGGTTCTTCTTGCGCGCGAAGGCGGCGCGCGCGTCGGCGTCGGCGTCGGGCGCGATCACCACCTCGGTGAAGATCTCGGCGATCTTCTCCGCCGCCGCACCGTCGAGCGGCCGGTTGACCGCGACGATGCCGCCGAAGGCGCTCACCGGGTCGGCGGCCAGCGCCTTGGCGTAGGCGTCGAGCAGCGTGTCGTCGGAGGCCACGCCGCAGGGATTGGCGTGCTTGACGATCGCGACGGTCGGCCGGTCGAACTCGGCGGCCAGCTCGAACGCCGCGTCGGCGTCGGCGATATTGTTGTAGCTGAGCGCCTTGCCCTGTACCTGCTCGGCCGTGGCCACGCCCGGCCGGCGCGAGCCGTCGACATAGAACGCGCCCGCCTGATGCGGGTTCTCGCCGTAGCGCAGCACCTCGCGCCGGGTGGCGGCGAGCACCATGCGCTCGGGGAGCTCGTCGCCGAGCGCGCGCGCGAACCAGCCCGATATGGCGGCGTCGTAGGCACCCGTGCGGGCGTAGGCCTTGGCGGCCATGCGCCGGCGGAACTCCGCCGAGGTGGCGCCGCCCTCGGCCTCCATCTCGGCCAGCAGCCCGTCATAGTCGGCCGGGTCGACCACGACGGTGACGTCGCCGTGGTTCTTGGCCGCGGCGCGGATCAGGGCCGGGCCGCCGATGTCGATGTTCTCGACGCATTCGTCCCAGCCCGCCCCGCCGGCCACCGTGTCCTCGAACGGGTACAGGTTGATCACCACCAGGTCGATCGGCCCAATGCCGTGTGCCTCCATCGCCTTCATGTGCTCGGGGTCGTCGCGCACCGCCAGGATGCCGCCGTGGATCTTGGGCTGCAGCGTCTTGACCCGGCCGTCCATGATCTCGGGGAAGCCGGTGTAGTCGGCGACCTCGATCACCGGCACGCCGGCCTCGCGCAGCGTCCGGGCCGAGCCGCCGGTGGACAGGATCTCGACGCCGCGCGCCGCCAGCGCCTTGCCGAGCTCGGCGAGGCCTGTCTTGTCCGAGACCGAGACGAGGGCGCGGCCGATGGGCGGGTGGGTCATGGTCTGAAAGTCCCCGGGACGGGATTGCAGCGGAACAGGGTCAGCGCGCGGCGGCCTCGCGCGGCGGCCGGGCGGCGGGCGTGTATTCGGGCACCAGCCGCGCCAGCGCGTCGAGCGTCTCCTCGGTGCGTCCGGCGCGCGCGGCGGCGTCGAGCTCGTCGAGCGCGCGCGCCAGCACCTTGCGGTCGGCGGTACGCGGCGCGGCGGTGAGGATGCCGTCGCAGGGCGTGGCCACCAGTGTCTCGGTGGTGTGCAGCAGCTCCTCATGCAGCTTCTCGCCGGGCCGAAGACCGATGAACTCGATGGCGACGTCCTTGTCGGGCTCGAGCCCGGCGAGGCGGATCATCTGTCGGGCCAGCTCGGCGATGTTCACCGGCTCGCCCATGTCGAGCACGAAGATCCGCCCGCCGTACTCGCCGTCGCGCGCGCCCAGCGCCGAGGCCTGCAGCACCAGCTCGACCGCCTCGCGCGTGGTCATGAAGTAGCGCGTGGCGTCCGGGTCGGTCACGGTCAGCGGCCCGCCGGCGTCGAGCTGCTTCTGGAACAGCGGCACCACCGAGCCGGTCGAGCCGAGCACATTGCCGAAGCGCACGGTGACGAAGCGCGTGCCGTCCGGCTTCCCGCGGCCCTCGAGGTCGAGCGCCTGGCAGTAGGCTTCCGCGAGGCGCTTGGTCGCCCCCATGACGCTGGTCGGGTTCACGGCCTTGTCGGTGGAGACTTGAACCACCACCCGCACGCCCGCCGCGACCGCCGCGTCGGCGACGTTGCGCGAGCCGGTGACGTTGGTGCGCACGCCCTCGTCGGGATGGTCCTCGACCATCGGTACGTGCTTGAGCGCCGCGGCGTGGAACACGAGCTCCGGCCGCTCCTGCGCCATGATCGCGTCGAGCCGGGTCCGGTCGCGGATGTCGGCCAGATGGGCGGCGCGCGGCAGCTCCGCGTGGCGCCCGGCGAGCTCGCGGTCGATCTCGTAGAGCAGGAATTCGGACTCGTCGAGCAGCGCCAGCCGCGCCGGCCCGTAGTCCGAGATCTGGCGCACGAGCTCGCCCCCGATGGTACCGCCCGCGCCGGTCACCAGCACGCGCCGGCCGGCGACCAGCCCGGACATGGCCTTGCGGTCGAGGACGGTCTGCGGCCGGCCCAGCAGGTCCTCGATCGCCACCGGCTTGGGCTCGATACGGCCGTCGCCGCCGGCCTTGAAGTCGGTCAGCCGCGGCAGCCGGGCGACCGGCAGGCCCAGCTCGGCGGCCTGGTTGACGATCGCGCGCATGGTCGCGCCGTCGAGACGGTCCTTGGTGACGATGGCGCGGTGCGGCCGGTCGCCGCGGCGCTTGAGCCGCTCGTAGACCCTCGGCCAGTCGTCCAGGCTGCCCATCACGGGGACGCCGTGGATCTCGCGGCCGACGCGGCTGCCCTTCTCGTCGACGATGCCGACGACGCGGTAGTTGGCGTCGCTCCCCTGGCGCAGCGAGCGGATGAACAGCTCGGCGCCGTCGCCCGCGCCGATCAGCAGCACCGGCACGCGGGGCCGGCCCTCGCGGCGCAGCACGGTGTCGATGCGCCGGTCCTTGAAGATCCGGTAGAGGATGCGCGGCCCGCCGAGCAGCGTCATCAGCACGAACCAGTTGATCGCCGGGACCGAGCGCGGCAGCGCCTCGAGCCGCGTCACCAGGAACATCAGCGGCAGGAAGATCAGGATCACCAGCGTCACCGCGCGGGCGATGTGGACCATGTCGTCGAGCGAGGCGTAGCGCCACACGCCGCGGTACATGCCCGAGGTCGCGAAGACCACCGCCGCCACGCCGGTGAACAGGCCGACGGCGGTCCACAGCACGTCGCCGTAATAGATCGTGATGGTGTCGCCGACGCGCAGGTACAGGGCCGCCAACAGCGACAGCCCGGCCATGACCACGTCGTGGACATAGGCGATGCGGGCGCGGCTCAATCGGATCTTCGGTATCATCGGTCTCGAACGGCATCCGGCCCCGGCAGGGCCTTCGCCCCGGGGCCGGCCCGTTTTCGCTTTTTCGGGCGCCGCACGCAAGCCGCGCGGGCCGTTCAGGCCCGGGCCGCGCCCAATCGCCCGGAAAGCCGGGCCAGCAGCAGTCCGATCACCAGCGCCGACCCGGCCAGCGCCGGCCACGGCGCCCACACCGAGACGAAGGCCAGCGCCAGCAGTCCCGCATTGGCGAGCAGGATCGGCGCCAGCGCCTGCCCGTGGCTCAGCCCGCGCCGTACCGCTCTCTGGTAGAAGTGCTCGCGATGCGCCTGCCAGACCGTCTCGCCCCGCGCCGCGCGGCGCACGAGCGTGAGGGTGGCGTCGGCCAGGAAGTAGCCGGGCAGGATCAGCGCGGCGGCCCACAGCCCCAGCGCCGCCGTCTCCAGCAGCAGCCAGCCGAGCACGAAGCCCAGCGGGACGCTGCCCACGTCGCCCATGAAGATCCGCGCCGGCGGACGGTTGTGCCACAGGAAGCCCGCCGCCGCACCGGCGACCGCCGCACCGAGCAGCGCATGTTCGTCGCCGAGCCCCGCCACCAGCGCGAGCCCCGCGAGCCCCAGGCCGATCGCCACCGCTTCCGAGCCCGCCAGCCCGTCGATGCCGTCCATGAAGTTGAACAAATTGACGAACCACAGCCACGCCAGGCCCGCCAGCGCATGGTCGGCCCAGGGCGGCAGCAGCCCCTGGAACACCGGCCGCTCCCCCGGCCACAGCCACATCACGGCCGCCACCGCGGCGGCCTGCGCGGCGATGCGCGGCAGCGCCGGCAGCGTGCGCAGATCGTCGACCCAGGACACCGCCGCCAGCGCGACGAACGCGATCAGCAACGGCAGGTGCCGGTCCGCCAGTTCGGGGTCCATCGCCAGACCCAGCGCCCACGCCGCCGCGATCACGGCGACGATCGCCAAGCCGCCGCCGCGCGGCGTCGGACGGTCGTGGCTGCTGCGATGGTTGGGCCGGTCGACGATGGCGCGGCGTTCCAACGCCCGCGCCAGCAGGCCGGTGGCCGCCGCCGCGAAGACCGCCGCGACCCCGAAAACCGCCGCGGAGATGCCGAGCCCGATGCCGTCGATCATGCCGCGCCTTATAGACGCGCCCCGGCGCCCGGTCACGGGGGCAATGCCCGGGCACGAAAAAGGCGGGTCCCGTGAGGACCCGCCTTGCGGCACACATATCGGCTGAGAGCCTCGGCGCGATCTCGTCCTCTCGCAGCTACGACGTTCGCACACCTCGCAGTTCAAGGTCATGGCGCCGCGCCGCGTGACCGGAAACGGCCGATTCCCAACTGCCCATGACGTGCGCGCGATTCCC
>CAZMTC010000068.1:0-14854 GCA_964569105.1 uncultured Alphaproteobacteria bacterium
AGCCCCGCCGCATCGAGATTGCCCGCGGCCGTGGCCCATACCGCCAGCGCTGTGGCGGCGGCGCCGCGGGGGAACAGCCATTCCAGCCGGGCCGCCGCCAGGTTCGGGCGGCGTGCCTGGATCGCGGCGAGCGCGCCGATCGCCGCATCCTCGTCGGGCGCCGGGTCGGGGTCGCTGGGCGCGTGCAGCCGCGGCGGCCGCCGGCCCGAGCGGCGCCACAGGACGACCGCGTCGGCCAGCGTCTCCGCCGCCGCCACCCCGCTGACCGGGTCGCAGCGATAGGCCATCGCCTCGCGCAGGATCGGCCAGGCGACCGGCGCGTGCAGCGCGGTGCGCATCACCCGCCGGACCAGCGCCTCGGCGTCCAGCGCATCGAGATAGGCGGCGGGGCACAAGAGCGGCGAAAACGTCTGTCGCATGGCTCGGCCTGGCAAGGTCGGGAAGAGGTGCGCCGGCGGGTCCGCACCCGACCTCTATAGCATCCAATTTATGAGAGTGCAAATCATTCGCAATATATCTCGATCATTCACGCCTGGGCAACCGCGCTCCGATACCCTATAGTGGTGAGCATGCGACAGATCGCGGTCAGGCACTTGCGCACCCGTGCGGCCACGCACGCCGCCCTCCAGTTCGGCGGTGCTGCGCTTGGGGTCGCCGTCGTGCTCGCCTATGGCGAGGCGCTGGCGCAGGGCGTGCGCGACGTCTGGACCGGGGCGGTCCTGCCCGCCTTCTTCGAGCTCGGCGCCAGCGGCCTGCCGCTCTGCGGCTGAGGCGCGGCCGCGCCAACCAATAAGGGCCGGCCCCTCGGGACCGGCCCTTTTCGTTCTCGATCCGATGGGCTCAGGCGGCGGCGCGGATCGCGGCGGCCTTCACCTTGTCGTCGACATACTGCTCGTACTGCTCGAAGTTCTTCTCGAAGCGTTGCGACAGGTCGCGCGCGGTGGCGTCGTAGGCCGCCTTGTCCGACCAGGTGTTGCGGGGGAACAGCACCTCGTCGGGCACGTCCGGGCAGCTCTCGGGGATCAGCAGGCCGAACTCGGGATGCTCGCGCACACCCACCTGGGCCAGGCGCCCATCCAGCGCGGCGGCGATCATCGCGCGGGTGTGGGCGATCTTCATGCGCTCGCCGGTGCCGTAGGAACCGCCGGACCAGCCGGTGTTGACCAGCCAGCAGTCGGCACCGTGCTGCGCGATCTTCTCGCCCAGCAGCTTGGCGTAGACCGAGGGATGGCGCGGCATGAACGGCGCGCCGAAGCAGGTCGAGAACGTCGCCTGCGGCTCGGCCCCCAGCCCCTTCTCGGTGCCCGCCACGCGCGCGGTGTAGCCCGACAGGAAGTGATACATGGCCTGCTCGGGCGTGAGCTTCGAGATCGGCGGCAGCACGCCGAAGGCGTCCGCCGTCAGCATGATGATGTTCTGCGGATGGCTGCCGATGCCCGAGGCGGCGATGTTGGGGATGAAGTCGATCGGGTAGGAGGCGCGGGTGTTCTCGGTATAGCGGTTGTCGTCGAGGTCGAGCATCCGCGTGTCCGGGTCCATCGCCACGTTCTCGAGGATGGTCCCGAAGCGCCGGGTGGTGGCGAAGATCTCCGGCTCGGCCTCGGCCGACAGCTTGATGACCTTGGCGTAGCAGCCGCCCTCGAAGTTGAACACGCCGTTGTCCGACCAGCCGTGCTCGTCGTCGCCGATGAGCTGGCGCGAGCTGTCCGCCGAAAGCGTCGTCTTGCCGGTGCCCGACAGGCCGAAGAAGATCGCCGTGTCGCCGCGGCGGCCGATGTTCGCCGAGCAGTGCATCGGCATCACGCTGCGCTCGGGCAGCAGGTAGTTGAGGATCGAGAACACCGACTTCTTGATCTCGCCGGCGTAGCTGGTGCCGCCGATCAGCACCAGCCGGCGGGCGAAGTTGACCAGGATGAAGGTGCCGGAGTTGGTGCCGTCGCGCGCCGGGTCGGCCTCGAAGCCGGGCACCTGGAGGACGGTGAATTCGGGCTCGAAACTCTCGAGCTCGCTGAGCGCCGGTTGGATGAACATGTTGCGCGCGAACAAATTGTGCCACGCGGTCTCGGTGATCACCCGCACCTTGAGGCGGTATTCGGGGTCGGCGCCGGCGTAGCAGTCCTGGACGAACAGCTCCTTGCCGTTCAGGTACTGGAGGACCCGGCCCTCCAACCCGTCGAACTTGTCCGGATCGATCGGCCGGTTGACGTTGCCCCACCAGATGTTGCCGCGGCTCGACGACTCGTCGACGATGAACTTGTCGTTGGGCGATCGCCCGGTGTGCTCGCCGGTCAGCGCGACCAGCGCGCCGCCCTGCGCGAGCCTGCCCTCGCCCCTGCGCACGGCTTCCTCGTAGAGTGCCGCGGTGCCGAAGTTCCAATGCACCCTGGCAGGGGATTCGATGCCGTGGCGGTCCAGCCCGAAGCGGCTGACCTTGGGACCTACCTGCTTCACGATGACCTCCTGAACGCGCCTGCCGTCCGCCCAGACGGCGGATGCTCGACGATCTGTCCGGGGTGAAACCGGCCTCGGCGCCGGCCACTCAATGATCGATGCCGTAGCCGCCCGCAACATAGCGACGCGGTTTTGGCGAAGCAACATTCACCCGGCCGCGGCCGCGCGCGCCTCCTTGGCCAGCTCGACCAGCACCGCCCGAGCCTCCTGCGGGCCGCTTATCCGGCGATCGAATTCCAGCCGTGCCGTGTGTCCGCCCCGGCGCAGGTCGCAGCCCTCGGGGTCGATCCCGCTCATCCGCCAGCCCTCGCCGGGCAGCCCCAGGAGCCGCCGCGCATAGAGGTCCAGCGCGTCGCCGTGGTCGGCGTTCATGTGGGTGACGATCTCGGCCTCGGCCTCGGCCAAGGCCGGCTCCGGCCGGTCCATGAAATCCGTCGCCGGCAACCACTCGATGCGGCCGAAGCCGGCGATCAGGTGCGCGCGCTCGGGCGCCATCCGCCAGACCGCGAAGTCGGCGAAATCCGCATAGCGCTCGGCGGCCGGATGGCGCGCCAGGAACCGCGCTCGCGCCGCCGGGTCGTCCGTCCGCTTCGCCCGGCCCAACACGGTCAGGCGCGGGCCCGTGAGAGGATCCTCGTGTCCCGCCGTGCCGTCCATCAGCAGCGACAGCCGCTCGTCGGCCTCGAGATTGCGGCTATGCTCGGCGAGGGCGGAAAGCAGCAACAGCGGCGCCGCGTCCTGGCCGCAGGACATCAGCACCAGCGAGCCGTAGGGATGCCCGTCGGCCGCGGCCAGGCGCGTCGACAGCGCGGCGCGGTCGGCGCCGCGGATCAGCCGCCGCGCAAGGCGGGCGGGCGGCTGGTCGGCTGCCTCGTCCTTCGCCGGCTCAGTGGGAGTGGCCACCGCCATCGTGCTCGTGATCCATGTCGCCGTCATGGTCCATGTGCCCGCCGTCCGTGTCGCTGCCGGGCCCAGACGCGCCGGGCGCCATCACCCGGACCATGACCTCGACCTCGCCGGCGCGCTCGAAGCGCAGGGTGACGGCGAAGCGTTCGCCCTCGCTGAGCTCGCGCTTCATTCCCATGAGCATGACGTGGGTGCCGCCGGGCCGCATCACCGCCGGCTCACCCGGATTGATCTCGAGCGCGTCGAGCGGGCGCATGCGCATCACCCCGTCCTCCATGACATGGGTGTGCAGCTCGGCGCGCCCGGCGACGTCGGTCGCGACGCCGACCAGCCGGTCCGGCTCTGCGCCCTCGGTGCGGACGGTGACATAGGCGGCACCGTTGGCGCCCAGGGGCCTGCGCGCCCAGGCGGTCTCGATCACCAGGTCGCCCGCGCGCTGGGCAACCTGTTCGGCGGCGTGCTCGGCCTCTTTGCCGTGATGCGCGCCTGAAGCGGCGGCGCCCGTCGCGATCAGGGCGGCGGCCAGAGCGGCGAGAAGTGTCGGTCGCACGGTCGGTATCTCCGCATGGGTTGTCGCTGGCCCACTAACTGACGCGTCCGGCCGCGGCAAGCAAGGCACGGAATGCCGCACCCGTCGCCGCCGCCCCGGTTCAGTCGACCAGCCGGAAGGTGATCGGCACCCGCACGTCGCCCGCAACCGGGGCGCCACCCTGGCGCGCGGGTTCGAAGCGCCAGCGGCGGATCGTCTCCACAGCCGCTTCGTCGAGCACCGCGTGTCCGCTGCTGTCGGCGACCTGCGCGTCGGCCACCGCGCCGTCCGGCGTCACCTCCACCTGCACCACGACGCGTCCCTCCCAGCCGGCGCGGCGCGCCCGCCACGGATAATCGGGCACGGGATTGCCGCCCGAGCCCAGCTCGTAGCGCGGCGGCGCCGACGCGCCCGCGCTCGGCAGCGACGCCTGCTGCGCGTCCCGCTGCGCCGTCCGAGCGCTGCCCGACCCGGCCGAAGGTTCGGTGGAGGCGAGCTGCTCGGGCGTCGGGGTCTCGCGCGTCTCCGGGCTCGTCTCGGGTGCCGGTTCCGGCGGCGGCTCCGGCGCCTGCACCGGCAACATGGTCTCGGCCCGGCGCTCCGGCTCCGGCGGCGTGGGCGATGGCTGGGCGGTCCCCGCCTCGGCGGTCGCCGCCGTCTCGGCAGGTGTTGCCGGCTTCGGGTGCTCTCCGGCAGGCGCCGGGGTCTCGGCCGGCTGTGCCGGCGCCGCGGCAGTGCTGCGGTCTGGCGCCCGGGTCGCGCCTTCCGCCATGGCATCGGCGGCGCTCGGCGGCGCGCCCGGCATGGCGACCACCTCGACCGTCACGGTGGCGGGCAGCGGCGCCGGTTCGCTCGCGGCCAGCAGCAGCCCGGCCGCCGCCGCGGCACCGTGCCCCGCCACCGATAGCGGCAGCGCCCAGCGCAACAGCCCTCGGCGCGGCTCCGGCGCTTGCGACAGGATCACGGCCGGCTGGCGGCTCATGGCCGGCCTCCGACAACCCGCAAGGGCGTCACCGACAGCATGCCGTCGCGGCGCTCGATCCGCGCCTCCACGCCGTAGGCCTCGGCCAGCGCCTCGGGGCTCAGCACGTGTTCCGGCGTGCCGTCGCGCAGCACCCGTCCTTCGTGCATCAGCACCAGCCGGTCGCAGAACCGGGCGGCCAGGCCGAGGTCGTGCAGCACGACCAGCACCGCCGTGCCGCCTGCCGCCCGGGCGTGCAGCAGCTCCATCAGCGCGAGCTGGTGCCGCGGATCCAGTGCCGCCACCGGCTCGTCCGCCAGCAGCACGGCGGGCTCCGCCGCCAGCACCCGGGCCAGCAGCACCCGCGCCGCCTCGCCGCCCGACAGCTCGGTCGCCGGCCGGTGGCGCAGATCCTCGATGTCGGTCGCGCGCAGCGCATCGTCGACCGCCGCCCGGTCCGCGCCGCGGGCGCGCTGCCATGCGCTCAGATGGGGCAGGCGCCCCAGCGCCACCAGCCGCTCCACCGCCACCGGCCAGTGAACCTGCGCGCCCTGCGGCAGGTAGGCGAGGGTCCGCGCCAGCGCGCGGCGGGGGCGCTCGGCGAGGACGTCGCCGTCGAGCGTCACCCGGCCCGCCTCGGGCGCCAGAAGCCCGGCCATCACCCGCACCAGGGTCGATTTGCCGGCACCGTTGGGGCCCAGCAGGCCGACCATCTCGCCGCCGCGCGCCGCCATGCTCACCTCGCGCAGCACCTCGCGGCCGCCCAGGGTCACCGACACGTCTGCCGCTGCCAGCACGCTCATGGTCCCGTCCGCCGCATGCGCAGCACCAGCCACAGGAAGAACGGCGCCCCGATCAGCGACGTGACCACGCCCAGCTTGAGCTCGGGACCGGCCGGGAACAGCCGTACCACCACGTCGGCCGCCACCAGCAGCGCCGCCCCTGCCAGCGCGCTCGCCACCAGCAGGCGCGAGGGCATGTGCCCGACCAGGGGCCGCATCAGATGCGGCGCCACCAGCCCCACGAAGGCGATGCCGCCGGTCACCGCCACCGCCGCGCCCACCGACAGCGTGATGCCGGCCACGATCAGCGCGCGCAGCCGGCCCTGGTCGAAGCCCAGGCTCTGGGCCGTCTCGTCGCCCAGCGTCAGCGCGTCCAGCGCCCGGCCGGTCGACAGCAGCATGGCCCAGCCCACGGCCATGAACGGCAGGGTGAGCCACAGATGCTCGAAGCTGCGGTCCGCGACCGAGCCCAGCAGCCAGAATGCGATCTCCAGCGCGGCGAACTGGCTCGGCGCCAGATTGAGCGCCAGAGCGGTCAGCGCTCCGGCGAGCGAGTTGATGGCGATGCCCGCCAGGATCAGCGTCAGGATGCCGGCGTCGCGCCCGGCCAGCGCGTAGAGCGCGGCCGCCGCCACGAAGGCCCCCGCCATGCCGCCCAGCGGCAGCGCCAGCGCGAAGGCTTGCGAGAGGCCCGTATATAGCATCATCACGGCACCGAACGCCGCGCCGCCCGACACGCCGATCAGCCCCGGTTCGGCCAGCGGGTTGCGCAGCAGCCCCTGCAGCGCAGCCCCCGCCAGCCCCAGCGTCGCGCCGGTCAGCGCGGCCAGGAGCGTGCGCGGCAGGCGGATCTCCTGGATTACCAGCACGTCCGTACCGCCCCGCCCCCACAGCGCCGCCAGGCTGTCGAGGAAGGCGATCGGCGCAGGCCCCGCCGCCAGCGACAGGACCAGCGCCAGGATCAGCGCGCCGGCGAGCCCGAGATGCAGCGTCCATGGCCGGATCTCCCTCACGATCCGTCCGCCCCCGGTCCATCGGGCAGGCTGCGCCGGGCCTCGGCGAGCAGCGCGATGGCCTCGGCGACCACCGGGTTGGGGCAGGTCCAGTAGCGCTCGGGCACCACCACATAGCGCGCGCCCGGGAAGCTCGCGCGCAGCGCCGGGTGCTCCAGCCGCCGCGCCGCCAGCGACGGCCGGTCCGACGCGGTCGAGCCGATCACCAGCATGTCCGGGCGCGCATGTACCAGCGCCTCCATCGACAGGTAGGAGTAGCCGTCCATGCCCAGCCGGTCGGCCAGATTGGTCAGCCCCGCGCTCGCGAGCATGCGGTCGAACAGCGTCCCGCGGCCGATGGCGACGCCCGAAATGTAGACCGCCGCCTCGGCTGCCGGCCCGCCGCGCGCGCGCACCCGGTCCAGCGTCCGGTCCATCCGCGCGACCAGCGCCCGGCCGCGCTCGGGCTCGCCCAGGATGGCGGCGATGCGCAGCGTCTCTTCACGGATGTCCTCGAGCGTCTCGGCATGGCCCAGCGACACCACCTCCGCGCCCAGCCGCTCGAGGAGATCGGTGCGCGAGCGGAAGGCGAAGGGCCCCGCCATGACCAGGTCGGGCTCGAGCGCCAGCGCCTCCTCGGCGGTGCCGTAGTTGACCGGGATGTCCTCGATCTCGCCCGCATGCATCGACACCGCGCCGTCGCGCGAAAGGTGCGAGAGCGAGAGGATCCGCTCCCGCTCGACGAGCTGCATCAGGTATAGGTCCGCGCACAGATAGAGCGAGACGATGCGCTGCGGCTTGCCCGCGCCGTCCCCGGCCTGGGCGGGCAATGCCGCCGCCAGGAACGCCAGGGCAAGGACCGCCATGCGCATCGCCCGCTCCATCGCGTCACCGCCCGGGGAACCGCGCCGTCATGCCGACGAAGAAGCTGCGCCCGGGCACGCCGAAGTCGATCAGCTCCTGGTTCTGCTCGTTGGTGACGTTCTCGACGCGGCCGAACAGGGTCAGGTTCTCGTGCACGTCGTAGCTCGCCGCCAGGTCGAACTCGAGGTTGGGGTCCAGCTCCTCGCGCTGGCCGGTCGTGAAGTTGCTGTCCAGCGTCAGCCCGCGGTACTCGCCGTTGAGATTGAGCGTCAGCCCCTCGATCGGGCGCCAGGCGACATTGAGCGCCGCCGAGTGCTTGGGCCGGCGGATCAGCCGCGTGTCCGTGTTCAGGCTCTGATGGTCGAGCCAGGTGTGCGAGGCCGTGATCTCGACCGTGTCGATCGGGGTGACCGACAGTGCGGTCTCGACGCCCTGGATCTCCGCCCGGCCGACGTTGCGCGGCGTGATATTGGGGAACGACCCGGTATTCTGGATCAGGTCGAAGATGTCCTGACTGAAGTAGGTCACGCCCACCTCGGCGCGGTCGTCCCACAGAATCTGGTCGACGCCCACCTCCCAGCTGCGCGAGAACTCGGGGCTCAGGTCGGGGTTGGCGACGATACCGAAGGCCGGATTCGACGAGAACAGCTCCGACACGGTCGGCGACTTGAACGCGGTACCGAAACCGCCGCGCAGCTTGGTGCCCCATTCTTCGACCCGGTAGGCGCCGTCGAGGCGCCAGCTGTTCTGGGTGCCGAAGACCTCGTGGTCGTCGCTCCGGAAGCCGCCGGTGAGATGCAGCCCATCGAGCGGCATCACCTGCAGCTGGCCGTAATAGCCGTCGATGTCGGCCGTCTGCTTCAGTATCGGGAACGCGGTCTGCGACACGGTCTCGCGCTCGCGGTCGATGCCGGCGGTGACCGTCAGCCAGTCCCACGGATACAGGTTCGTCTGGTACTCCAGCTTGCGCTTGGTGCCCTCGTTGCCGAAGGTCTCCACGCGCATCGCGTTGAAGCTGCGCAGGTTGGTGCGCCCGAGCGAGTAGCCCGCGATGTTCTCCCAGAGCCCATCGAACAGCGTCAGCTTGCCCTCGACCTTCCAGTGCCGGCGCAGGCGCTTTTGCAGCGCGGCGCTGTCGGAGGCGTTGAACGGCGGCGTGAAGCCGGTGTCGAGCTCCGTCTTGCTGTCGTTCTGGCGCCATATGCCGGAGATCTCGAGTTGCTCGATCGGGTTGACGTTCAGGATCGCGGTGAAGCCGTGGTCGCGGAAGCCGTCGTTCTCGGGGTTGCCGTTCTCGGCCTCGGCGATCGAGATGCCCTCGGTGGTGACCAGGTGCGGCGCGATGGTGAAGTCGACCCATTCGTAGGTGAACCCGGCGTTGGCCGAGACGCGGCGCGTCATGCGCGAGCCGATCTCGCCGGTGACCTGGCCGCGTATCGGCGCCGTGCCCTGCTTGGTGAAGATCTGGATCACGCCGCCGATCGCGTCGCCGCCGTAGAGCGTGCTCGTCGGTCCGCGCACCACCTCGATGCGCTCGATGTTCGCCGCGCTCATGTCGCCGAAGTCGAACTGCGAGCCGGAAGCCGGGTCGGCCACCTCGATGCCGTCGATCAGCACCACCACCTGGTTGGCCTCCGCGCCGCGGATGCGCACCTCGGTGAGCGTGCCTGTGCCGCCCGACGCGTTGACGTTGACGCCCGGCACCTCGCGCAGCACCTCGCCCAGCGTCGCGCTCTGGCGCTCGCGCAGATCCTCCTCGGTGATCACGGTGACCGAAGAGCCAAGATTGGCACTCGGGGTCGGCACTCGGGTGGCGGTCACCACGAGCCCCTGGTCGGCGGTTTCGGCCTGGGCGGCGGCAGCCACGAGCATCGCCGCGCCGGTCGCGGCGAGGCGGGATCGGTAAGCACGCTTCGTCATAGGGATCCTCCGTCGGGTTGAAGACGGACCCGGCGGACGAAGCGGAAAGGCGCACGGCCGGCGTGCACGCGAACGCGCGACGACACGGCGCTTGTGCCGATATGTGCAGGGATCGACCACGCTCACCCCACCGACGAACCTCCCGCCCGGCCGCCCGGCCGGTCGTTTGCGCGTCACCGCAAACGGAGATCCGTCCCATCGGTTCGCCCCGCCCGATGGAGGGTGACGCTGTTTCGGCGGCAGGTCTCCTGGCTCGCGGGTCGTCGCCTTCGGGCCTGGCCTTCCCGGGTTTCCCCAGTGACTCACATCGGCCCGGAGGCTCGCCGCTCACAGTTGCGGGGGCAGCCGCGGCTCGGCGCGTCCGGCCTCGAGGCCGGTTTTGCGCGTTCCGCGTTCCCTTTTCATCCCGTGACGGGAACCACCTGCGACAAAACTATGCCAGACGGGCCGTGGCGGTCAATCGATCCGCAGGGCGAACGTCTCTGACGGAAGGCCGGCGCGTCCGCGCCGCGCAGGAGACGGCGCTGCGGCGTTGCGGCGTTGCGCGGGCGGCCGGTTGGCCCTATTTTCCGCCGGCGGCGGGGCGCCGGCCATCGCCCCGGCGGAGTGCCGATCCGGGTGGCCGTCGGAGAGAGGGGACAGGATGAGGCGCGCGCCCGTCTTCCACGAGGATTTCAGCCGCAGGGGACCGGTCGAGACCTCGTCCGAGCGCGGCTTCGGGTTGGTCTTCGCCGCCGTGTTCCTGATCGTCGCGCTGTGGCCGCTCACGGGCGAGGACGGTGCGGTTCGGCTGTGGTCTCTGGCGGTCGCGGTGGCCTTCGTGGGGGTCGCCTTCGCCGCGCCGCGCCTGCTGCGTCCACTCAACCGGGTCTGGACGGCCTTCGGGCTGCTGCTGCACAAGGTGGTCAACCCGGTGGTCATGGGGTTGATCTTCTACGTCTCCGTGGTGCCGGTCGGGCTGATCATGCGTGCGCTGGGCAAGCGGCCGCTCGCACTCGGCTTCGAGCCCGAGGCCGCGAGCTACTGGATCGTCCGCGACCCCGCCGGGCCGGAGCCCGAGACCATGAACCGGCAGTTCTGAGGGACGGATATGTCGTTTCTCAAGGAGCTCTGGACGTTCCTGCGGGTGCGCAAGAAGTTCTGGCTGGCGCCGATCCTGTTCATGATGGTGCTGTTCGGCGGCCTGGTCGTGCTGACCCAGGGCAGCGCGGTGGCGCCGTTCATCTACACTCTTTTCTAAGTGGTCCCACGGCCGATGCGGATCCTCGGCATCTCCGCCTTCTACCACGACAGCGCCGCCGCGCTGGTCGAGGACGGCCGCGTCGTGGCCGCGGCGCAGGAGGAGCGCTTCACGCGCAGGAAGCATGACGCGGGCTTCCCCGAACACGCCGTCGCCTTCTGCCTCGACCACGCCGGCATCGGTCTGGGCGACGTCGACTCCGTCGCCTTCTACGACAAGCCGTTCCTGAAGTTCGAGCGGCTGCTCGAGACCTATCTGTCCTTCGCGCCGCGCGGCTTCGGCTCGTTCGCCAAGGCGATGCCGGTGTGGCTGCGCGAGAAGCTGTTCCAGAAGGACCTGATCAAGGGGCGGCTCAAGGAGCGCGCGCCGGACTTCGACTGGGACAAGCGCCTGCTCTTTGCCGAGCACCATCAGAGCCACGCCGCCTCCGCCTTCTTCGCCTCGCCCTTCGAGGAGGCGGTGGTGCTGACCATGGACGGGGTCGGCGAGTGGGCGACCACCTCGGTCGCGCTCGGCTCGGGCAACGCGCTCGAGGTGACGAAGGAGATCCACTTCCCGCACTCGCTCGGCCTGCTCTACTCGGCCTTCACCTATTACACCGGCTTCAAGGTCAATTCGGGCGAGTACAAGGTCATGGGCCTGGCGCCCTACGGCGAGCCGAAATACGCCGGGCTCATCCGCGACCATCTGATCGACATCAAGCCCGACGGCTCGTTCCGGCTCAACCAGGACTATTTCGACTACTGCACCGGCCTGCGGATGACCAACGACCGGTTCGACGCGCTGTTCGGCGGTCCGCCGCGCGCGCCCGAGGATCCGGTGGGCCAGCGCGATATGGACCTCGCCGCCTCGATCCAGGCGGTCATCGAGGAAGCGGTGCTCGCCCTGACCCGCGCGCTGGCCGACGAGACCGGGCAGCGCAACCTGTGCCTGGCCGGCGGCGTGGCGCTCAACTGCGTCGCCAACGGTAAGGTGTTGCGCGACGGACGGTTCGAGGGCGTCTGGGTCCAGCCCGCGGCGGGCGACGCCGGCGGCGCGCTGGGCGCCGCGCTCGCCGCCTATCACCAATATCGAGGCCGGCCGCGCACCATGCCCGACAATGGCGCCGACCTGATGCAGGGCGGCTATCTCGGCCCCGAGTTCTCCCAGCAGGAGATCGAGGCGCGCCTCGCCGCCGCCGGGGCCGAGTTCGAGGTGCTCGACGACGGTGCGTTGGTCGAGCGCACGGCGCGGGCGCTCGCCGACGGCAAGGCGGTCGGCTGGTTCCAGGGCCGCATGGAGTTCGGCCCGCGCGCGCTCGGCGCCCGCTCGATCCTGGGCGACCCGCGCGACCCCGGCATGCAGTCGACCCTCAATCTCAAGGTCAAGTTCCGCGAGTCCTTCCGCCCCTTCGCGCCTTCGGTGCTGCGCGAGAAGGTGGCCGAGTGGTTCGAGCTCGACGGCGACAGCCCCTACATGCTGATGGTCGCCGACGTCGCCGGGAAGCGCCGCCGCAGGATGACCGCCGAGGAGGAGGCGCTGTTCGGCATCGAGAAGCTCAACGTGCCGCGCTCCGAGATCCCGGCGGTGACCCATGTCGACTACTCGGCGCGCATCCAGACGGTCCACGAGGCGACCAACCCGCGCTACCACGCGCTGCTGCGCGCCTTCGAGGCGCGCACCGGCTGCCCGGTGCTGGTCAACACCTCGTTCAACGTCCGCGGCGAGCCCATCGTGTGCACGCCCGAGGACGCCTTCCGCTGTTTCATGGGCACCGGCATCGAGCACCTGGCGATCGGCAACTGCTTCCTGTCCAAGGAGCGCCAGGACACGAGCCTCGAGCAGGACTACGCGCAGGCCTTCGAGTTGGACTGAGGTCCGGCCGGTCGAACCTCGCAGGGCAAATGCCATGGGTCCCGACGACGACATCGAGATCGAGCCCGCCCGACCGGACGCCGCCGGTACCTGTATCTCCGCCGTGTGCTCAGGAGCGCGAAGCGGTCCTGACCCCGGTGCCATACCCGATGCCCCTCTCGACCCGAAGCCGAGGCAGGCGAGCGCCACGGCGAGAGCGGAGGTCGACCTGTGACAACCGGGGGCCGCCACACCGTGCCGCCCGCACGAACCCCATTGGCAGCGCGACGCCGCGGCACTACCTTTCCCATCGAGACGTGAGCCCCCGCTAGGCCCATATCACCGGGAGACGTGGCCATCACCGCCGAAATCATGTCCGCCGACAGGCAGCGGCAGTCCGATGAAGCCTCGCTGCGCCGGCAAGTTCGGCGCTACCAAGACCCGATCCCGCGCAAGAGCGTGTCCCAGCTCGCCACTTCGTTCGGCGGGTTCTTCGCCACCTGTGCGGGGATGTACGCGCTCGCCGACCTGTCCTTGTGGCTGGCGCCCGTGCTTGCGCCGCTGGCCGCCGGGTTCCTGGTGCGCATCTTCATCATCCAGCACGATTGCGGCCATTACGCCTTCTTCCGCTCGCGCCGCGCCAACGACATCGTCGGTTTCATCTGCTCCGTGTTCACGATGACGCCCTATGCCTCGTGGCGCCGGCAGCATGCCGGCCACCACGGCATCTGGAACGACCTCGACCGGCGGCAGAGCGGTGCCGACATCTATTCCTCGTGCCTGACCGTGGCGGAGTACCGGGGCCTCGGGCCGTGGCGCCGGCTGTGGTACCGCGTGACCCGCCATCCGCTGTTCGCGAACGTGCTGCTGCCGCCGCTGGTCTTCGTGCTGCTCTACCGCATGCCGTTCGACATGCCTCCCTCGTGGCGCCGCGAGCGACGCATGGTGCATGTGACGACGTTGGCGATCGCCACGATCCTGGCTGGCCTGGTGGTCGCGCTGGGGTACGAGCGGGTGCTCGCGGTACAGCTGCCGGTGATCACCTTCGCATCGATCTTCGGCGTCTGGCTGTTCTCGGTGCAGCATCGCGGGGAGACGACGCAATGGGCGCGGCACGACCAATGGAGCCAGACCTCCGCGTCCCTGCACAGCTCGAACTTTCTGCGCCTCCCGGCCATCCTGCAGTGGTTCACGGGCAACATCGGTTACCATCACGTGCACCACCTGAACCCGCGCGTTCCCAACTACCGGCTGCAGGAGTGCCACGAGGGCGTGGCACGACTGCAAGCGGCGCCGCAGATGTCCTTGCGCCAAAGTTTCGCAGCCCTGCGCTACGTCCTTTGGGACGAGCGGCGCCAGCGCATGGTGACGCCCCGCGCCGCCGTCCAGGCCGACTGAATCGGGTGCGGATCGGGGGACTCGCCGGTTCCGGATCGCGGCCGGTCCGCAGGGCGGTCGTCCGGTGTCATCGCCGGCCCTATGCCCGATCGGTCGGCAAACGGGACCGAGAGAGTGGCGCGCCCGAGAGGATTCGAACCTCTGACCTTCGGCTCCGGAGGCCGACGCTCTATCCAGCTGAGCTACGGGCGCCCATGGGGTGCGGAACCCCGATCATGTGGGTCGCGCAGACATAGCGTAAAGAGGGGGCGCGCGCAAACGGTGCGGCGGTGCCGTCCCGGCCGGCGCGACACGGGCCCGCGTCACGCCGTTCGATTTGCCTCCCGGCGGAAAAGATGTAAGAGCTTTTCACATGAGCTGGTCCAAGGGCGGGCGTCGCCGCGACGGCAGCGGGCGAAGCGAGCGGCGCGGCTATCACCACGGCAATCTGCGCGAGGCGCTGCTCGACGCGGCGCTCGAGCTGATCGCGGCCAAGGGCCCTGCGGGGTTCACCTTTGCCGAGGCCGCGCGCTCGGCCGGGGTCAGCCCCGCGGCGCCGTACCGCCACTTCCGCGACCGCGACGCGCTGCTCGCCGACGTCGCGCGCCAGGGCTTCGAGCGCTTCGCCGACATGCTGACCAAGGCGTGGAACGACGGCCGCCCCGAGCCCTACGCCGCGTTCCGCGATGTCGGGCGCGCCTATCTCGCCTTCGCGCGCAACGAGACCGCGTACTACTCGGCCATGTTCGAGGCCGGCATCCCGCCCGCCGAGCATCCCGAGCTGCGCCAAGCCTCCGACCGCGCCTTCGCCGTGGTGCGCGACGCATCTGAGACGCTGTGCGCGACGCTGCCGGCCGACCGGCGCCCGCCGCCGCTGATGATGGCGCTGCACATCTGGGCCCTGGCCCACGGCATCGCCTCGCTGTTCGCGCGCGGCGATCCGGGCCGGCGCAAGCTGCCGGTCACGCCCGAGGAACTGCTCGAGGCCGCGGTGCTGAT